>JAENXM010000013.1 GCA_016649525.1 Actinomycetota bacterium | reverse complement strand
TGTTGACGTGATGGAAGACCGCCAATACATCTTCAGCGCGGATGATGTAGAGGATTCTATTGTATGTCCAGGCGAATAGACCGGGTGGAAGAGGCCTGCAAAGAGGAGCTTTCGGAGATCCTCCAGCGCGAGGTCAAGGACCCGAGGGTCGGGTTCGTGACCATAACGAGCGTAAAGGTGACCCCCGACCTCAGGCACGCGCGCGTCTACGTGAGCATAATGGGAACCGAGAAAGAGATAGAGAACTCTCTTGCTGGCCTCGAGAGCGCGAGAGGTTACCTGCGCTCGCACCTCGGAAAGCACCTTCGTCTCAAGTTCCTTCCCGAGCTCGAGTTTGTCCGCGAGCGTTTTGCCGAGGAGGCGCTTAGGCTGGATGAGATCATGCGCAAGGCCAAGGAGGATATAGCCGGTGGCGATTGAGAGTTCCGAAGTAGAAAAAGCTGCCGCACTAATCAAGGACTGCAAGGAGGTGCTGGTGGTCGCCCACGAGTACCCGGACGGGGATGCCGTTGGCTCGATGATGGGGATATCACTGATGCTCGAGAAGGCCGGGAAGAAAGTCCATTGCAGCTGGCCCGAGCCCATAGAATCACCCGGGAGATACTGCTTTCTCCCTGGATGGCACATGTTTGTGATGCCTGCAGAGATACCTGACGTGCAGCTTGTCATAGCTGTCGACTGCTCGAGCATAGAGCGCATCAAAGGGATAAAACGTTGGCTGGGCAAAGATATCAAGATCATAAACATCGATCACCATCCGGATAACACGTTTTTCGGACATGTGAACCTGGTCAACCCCGGGGCCTCAGCGGTCGCGGAGATACTCTACCTCGGTGCCGGTGGATTAGGGCTCGACCTGGGCGAGGAAGCCGCCCTCTGCCTGTATGTGGGGATCTTGACCGATACGGGCAGGTTCCAGTTCAGCAACACGTCCGATACGACCCTCAGGGTCGCCTCGGAGATGGTCGGGATGGGGGTTGATCCTAACCTTGTGTACCAGAACGTGTACCAGAGCGATTCCCTTCAATACCTGAGGCTCTGCGGTCACGTACTGTCAAACGCGGTTTTCGAAGAAGACCTGGGGCTTATACACGGCTCCGTCACCCGGGAGGAGATGAAGCACTGGAATGTCTCCATGGACGAGATGGAGGACCTCATTGATTACCTGCGGGCCTTGAAAGGCCACAGAATTGCGGCCCTTTTCAAAGAGCTTGAAAGCGGGCGCACCCGTGTGAGCCTTCGGTCGAAATCCGAATTAGACGTGGGAAAAATCGCGAGGCTGCTGGGAGGAGGCGGCCACCGGGCCGCTGCTGCCTATACATCCGAGAAAAATAGAATCGACGAAGCGCTCGCCGAACTCAGACGGGAGATAGCCGAGGTTGGACGGAATCCTGGTGGTTGATAAACCGAGGGGCATCACTTCCCGGGGGGTTGTCAACAAGGTAGGCAGACACATAGGAGCGGAGAAGGTGGGGCATGCGGGCACACTGGATCCGCTGGCGACTGGGGTGCTGATCCTCTGCATCGGACGCGGCACGCTTTTATCCAGATACCTGTCCTCACAGAACAAGACATACGAGGTGGACGCGCTTCTCGGGGTCGAAACGGATACATACGATATCGAAGGAAAGATAAGGCGCAGAAGAACGGCGGACGGACTTGAATTTGATCAGGTTAAGAGAACACTGGATGAATTCAGGGGCTCTCTCATCCAGAAGCCGCCGCCGTACTCCGCGGTCAAGCACAATGGAAAGCCGCTTTATTATTACGCAAGGAGAGGATTGAAGGTCGAGCCACGCCCACGGAAGGTCAACGTTGAGAGTATCGAGGTCGTGTCGTTTGAGAAAACACCGGACGGCGTTCACCTGGTACTGCTTATATCGTGCGGGTCTGGGACCTATATAAGGAGCATAGTCAATGATCTCGGGCGGAGTCTCGGGTGCGGTGGGTGCGTATTCGCGCTTCGCAGAATGAGATCGGGGGATTTCTCGGAGGACTCGGCGGTGCCTCTTGAAGAGTTGTTATCGCTTGGTACCCGGGCATTGACGGAGAACCTGGTTTCACTCGAGGATGCTACGAGGTCGATGCCCGGTGTTTCCGTGGCACCCGAGGGAGAGCGACGGACCGCTATGGGAGAACCTTTACTGCGGGAATGGATATATCATCGCTCTTTGTACCCTGAAGGGGAATCAATCTTCAGGATTTCAAGCGGCGAAGGTGACCTCATCGCTCTATACGGACCTCCAAGGATGGAGGATGGCCCGGAGGTATGTGGCAGGGCTGTCCGCGTGATAAGGCCTCTGTCTTCAGTTTCGGGGAAAGATGAACCTGCTTAAGAACGCAGAAGAGTTCAGGCAATACGCCGGTTCCAGTGTAGTGACTATAGGGGTCTTCGACGGCGTCCACAGGGGACACCGGGCGATCATACAGACCTGCGTTGAGAGGTCAGAAGAACACGAGGTGCCCTCGGTCGTGCTCACGTTCGACCGAAACCCGCAGAAGGTGCTCTCCGATGAGTTCCCCTGCGTCCTTACATCCAGGGAATACAAGCTGGATCTGATAGAGGATCTCGGGGCCGAATACACGATAATGGTAAGGTTCGATAAGTGTTTCGCCTCCCTTACCCCCGGGGAGTTCTGTAGATACGTTCTTGCGGAGAACCTCGGAGCTGTTCTGGTCTGTGTAGGCAAGAACTTCCGCTTCGGGGCTGGAGGTGGTGGAGATGTCGTTTTGCTTGCAGGCGAGGGTGAGCGCCTGGGATTCGGGGTTGAAATTGTGCCGCTTGTTACATCCGAACGCGGTACCATCTCGAGCACACTGATCCGCAGGATGATCAAAGAAGGCAGGGTCGATGCCGTAACGGAGGCTCTGGGAAGGCCATATTCGGTTGTGGGTAGAGTTGTTACCGGGCACTCAAGGGGCAAGGCGCTCGGGTTCCCGACCGCTAATTTAAGGCTCGAACGTGATTTCTGCGTGCCCACGGACGGGGTCTACGCGGGAAAGGCAGGGGTCGAGGGGCGCAAGTACCTGTGCGCAGCGAACGTAGGCAGCAACCCTACGTTCGGTGACACCGAGACCGTTGTGGAGGTCTATATAATTGATTTCGAGGGAGACATATACGGCGAATCCATAGATGTGGAGTTCCATCATCGGCTCAGGGATGAGACCGCTTTCGATAGCGAAAACGAGCTGATAACCCAGATGGAAAGCGATGTCTCGAGAGCGCGCGCTTTGCTCGAGAAGCCCTGAGCGATGATGTTTTATTCCATGACTTGTGCTAGTATTTGTCCAGCCTGAGATCGAACGGGACGGAAAATGGCCCCCAGAGAAGAAAAAAGAACGATAGTCGAGGAATACAGGACGCACGATAAGGACACGGGCTCGACCGAGGTCCAGGTAGCGCTGCTCACGCGGGAGATCAGCGAGCTCACCGAGCACCTCAAATTCCACAAGAAAGACCATCACTCACGCAGGGGTCTGTTGTTGAAGGTCGGCAGGAGAAAGAGGCTGCTCAACTACCTGAAGAAAGAGGACATTGAGAGGTATCGTACCCTTATCAAGAGACTTGGCTTGAGGAGATGATGTAAGAGGAGAAGAAGAAAACAGACCCGGTGAAACGAATACTGCTTAGAACTGGTTTTAAATGAAGCCCAAGGAGGCTCTTTTTATTATGGAAATAGTATCGAAGGAAATAGAGATTTCCGGACGGAAGATCCGGATTGAGACAGGAAAATTCGCAAAGCAGGCTGACGGCGCAGCGCTTGTCAGCTGTGATGGGACATCCGTACTGGTCACGGTAGTGGCTGCGGAGGATGTGCGCCAGACGGATTTCCTCCCGCTTACGGTTGACGTCGAAGAACGCATGTACGCAGCGGGGAAGATACCCGGAAGCTTCTTCCGCAGAGAGGGAAGACCCACCGAGGTAGCAACGCTTACCGCCCGCATCATCGACAGGACAATAAGACCCAACTTTGAAAAGGAGCTCCGCAACGAGTTGCAGGTGGTATTGACCGTGCTCTCAACGGACCAGGTGAACCCGCCGGACATGCTCGGAATCGTAGGTGCTTCGGCAGCCATCACCCTATCAAATATACCCTTCCACGGCCCCCTGGCGGGAGTCCGCGTGGGACGGTTGGGTGATGATTGGAAGATAAACCCGACCTACCAGGAGCTGGAAGACTCGACGATGAACCTTATAGTGGCTGGCAACCGCGAATCCCTGATCATGGTGGAGGCAGGAGCGCGCCAGGTCACAGAGGGTGAAATTGTAGAAGGGCTGGAGGTCGGGCAGAAAGCAATAAAAGAGATCATCGAGGTGATCGACAGGCTCGACGAGGAAGTCAGGCGAGGCAGGGGAGAAAAACCAAAGAACGAGATAATCGGAGAAATATCCTCGTTTCTGGAGCCCCGATACGGCGAAGCGGTAGCGGCGTTCATCAATGCTTACAAGGGCGAGGATGCTAACGAGATAGATGAAAAATCCGAAGCCTTCAAGCAGGTAGCGGTTGATGCCGCGGGGGCCTTCCCTGCTTCCGAGAGAAAGATCGTCGGCATACTCTCACGCATCATAGGGAACACGCAACTCATCGAGGCTCTGTCAGCTGAGATGGGGCCAGGGGCAAGGGAGGAGATGACTCAGGCGCTGCTCGACGCTTCAAGGGAGGATCTCAGCAAGTCGGAACGGTCCCTCAAGAGGAAAGACACCAGGAAGGCGCTTGGAGAGGCGTACATGCAGAAGTTCTCTGGACTTGAAAGCGAGGTAAAGCAGGTCCTGGACGATCTTGAGGCCAAGCTGCTCCGAAGGCAGATGCTTGAGGATAGCCTGAGGCCGGACGGGAGAAAACCTTTCCAGATCAGGAAGATTACATGTGAGGTAGGCCTGTTACCCAAAACCCACGGCTCTGCTCTGTTCACACGTGGAGAGACCCAGGTGCTTACTATTGCCACCCTGGGAGCTCACGGCGAGAAGCAGATTCTGGACGACCTGGGCATAGAGGAGTACAAGCGGTTCATTCACCATTACAATTTCCCACCCTACTCTAGTGGCGAAGCGAGGCCGATGAGGGGCCCGAAACGCAGGGATATAGGGCATGGCGCTCTCGCGGAGAGGGCTCTTCTACCGGTAGTTCCTGTGGAGGATGAGTTTCCCTACACGATTCGGCTTGTCTCCGAGGTGCTGGAGTCAAACGGCTCTACCTCCATGGCGAGCACCTGCGCAAGCAGCATGGCGCTGATGGATGCCGGCGTCCCGCTCACGGAGAAGTCTGCAGTAAGCGGTATTGCAATGGGTCTTGTCATCGAGGATGGAAGACATGTCTTCCTGAGTGACATCCAGGGGCTCGAGGACGCTATCGGAGACATGGACTTCAAGGTGGCGGGGACAAAGCTCGGGATAACGGCTCTGCAGATGGACATCAAGTGCCTGGGCATATCGCAGCAGATAATGGAGGAAGCGCTCGAGCAGGCCAGGCAGGGAAGGTATTTCATAATCAAGGCGATGTCGGATGCGATAGCCGAACCCAGGACCGAGGTATCACCCAACGCGCCAAGGATGATGCAGATGAAGATACCGGTCGACAAGATTGGTGACCTGATAGGCCCTGGAGGGAGAAACATCAGGGGACTTATCGAGCGTTACGATGTGGAGATCGATGTCGAGAATGACGGCAGCGTGTTCGTCTTCGGAAGGGACCGCGATAACGTCGAGAGCGTCAAACGCGAAATAGAGCGAATAGCACGAGACCCCGAGGTCGGGGACAAGTACCTCGGAACGGTCGTCAAGACGACGAACTTCGGGGCGTTCGTCCAGCTGGCCCCCGGAAAGGACGGTTTGATCCACATATCCAAGCTTTCCGATAAAAGGGTAGACCGGGTCGAGGATGTGGTAAACGTCGGAGACAAGGTCGAGGTCGAGATCGAGGGCATCGACAACCTCGGACGCATAGACCTCAGGCCGATCGACCTGGCACCCGGCAAGAGCTGAGACCGACAGACATGCCTGACAGGCTGCCGTTAAAGACCGAACTGGACTCCGGCGTACGCGTTCTTTCCGAGTTCATCCCGGAAGTGCGTTCTGTCTCCCTTGGTATCTGGATAGATACGGGTTCAAGGGACGAAGATGACCGGGAAGTCGGGCTCACACATCTTCTGGAGCATCTTCTGTTCAAGGGGACTCCCAGGATGAACGCCAAGGAGATAGCCGAGGCTTTCGACCATATGGGGGCGGACCTGAACGCGGCGACGGGGAAAGAGCATACATCCGTTTACTCGAGAGTACTCGAGGAGTACCTTGCGAGGGCGGTGGAGATAATCTTTGACATGGTCCTCGACCCACTGCTGGATCCCAAGGACATCGACTCGGAACGACAGGTGGTGCTCGAGGAAATAGCGATGCACCTGGACTCGCCTGACGAACTGGTACACGACTATCTCGCGATGTTGATGTGGGGGGAGCACCCGGCGGGTCACATGGTTCTTGGGGACACGAATGTCATAAGGGCGGCTGAACGCGATTCGCTCGCGAAGTTCTACAAGGATCGTTACGTCGCGTCCCGGATACTGGTTGCTGCGGCCGGTGCCGTGGAACACGACAGGCTTTGTGAGATGATAAGGGCTCGAACGGGTTCGATTACGACCGGAGCGCCGGCGGTTCGAGACGACTCGCTCGAGAAGCCTCTTTCGAGAAGCATGGTATTCTACAAAGACACGGAGCAGGCTAACATATGCGTTGGCTCTAAAGGTCTCCGCAGGGGACACCCGGACAGGTTCGCGTTCGCGGTACTCGATAACATCCTCGGCGGGAGCATGAGCAGCAGGCTGTTCCAGAAGATCAGGGAGGAGCAAGGACTTGCCTATTCGATATACTCCTACACAGGGATGATGCTGGGTATGGGTATGGTCGGCATTTTCTGTGGCACGCACCCGAGCCAGGCGCAGAAGGTCATAGAGCTTACCGAGGAAGTACTTCTGGGCATCAAAGAGGACGGTCTCAAACCCGATGAGGTCGAGCGAGCGAAGAACCATATAAAGGGTAGTCTTCTGATAAGCATGGAGGACAGCGGCAACCGCATGAGCAGGATGGCCAAAACCGAGCTTGCGGAAAGCGACCACCTGACAGTAGATGAGATAGTTGAACGGGTGGAAAGTGTAGATTCCGGTGATATCGACCGTGTGTTCGAGGAAACATGGGGAGGCTCGGGAGCGAGCCTCGCTGTCATCGGGCCGATAGAAGAGGGAAGCGTGGGGTTATCCGGCAGGATGTAGGCAGGGAGTCTTTTATGATCAATGTAGCCGTCATGGGCGCATCAGGGAGGATGGGCAGAGATGTGTGCAGGGCTGTATCCGAGGATCCCGAACTCCAGCTGACGGGTGCGGTAGATCCCGCTTCGCCCGGTGAAGAGACGCCGCTAGAACTAGTGAAAGCCGGTATCACCGTGCTCCCCGTGAGGGACGACCTGGATACTGGAACAATCGACGTGATGGTTGATTTTACCAGGGCCGACGCGGCAGTTGAGAACATCTTATGGGCGATTGATAACGGCATCCACTCGGTAGTGGGGACAACCGGGATAACCGAGCCCGATATGAAGAGGATAAGTGGACTTGCGGACGGCGGTAAAGCCAACATAGTCCTGGCGGCTAACTTCGCCCTGGGCGCGGTCCTCATGATGAAGTTCTCTGAGACCGCCGCCAGGGTTTTCGACCAATGCGAGATAGTCGAGATGCACCACAGGGGTAAGCTGGATGCGCCTAGCGGGACTGCGATAGAAACAGCAAAGCGAGTATGGAACGTTTCGGGGGAGGAACGTATTCCGCCTGCAGACGAGAGGAAAGTAAAGGGCTCCCGGGGCGGCCGGCTTGGCGACGTCCAGATACACAGCGTTCGGCTCGACGGCCTGGTGGCACATCAGGAAGTGATATTCGGTTCCAGTGGGGAGACCCTGAGGATAAGGCATGATACTATCGAACGCTCCTGCTTCATGACGGGAGTGCTGATAGCCATAAAAAAGGTGGGCTCGACACCGGGACTCACCATAGGGCTCGAGCCTCTGCTCGACATCTGACCACAGTTCTACCACCTGCGCCGGTCAAAGGTAGTAACCAACCCTGACAGAATAATTATTATTAGGATGTAGTCGTTTTATTGAAAGCGGAGCAAGGGTGGCAAAGAGCAAGAAGAAGAGAAAAAAGCCAGGACGTCGGAGAAGCTCCCAGGGGCGGTCCAGGACCGCGTCCAAAACGGAAAAGGAAGAAAAGCAAAAAAGGCTCACTCCCGGCAGGTGGCGCGCTGTATACGGCTTTTCATTCCTGGCGCTTGCCGTCTTCACCTTTATCTGCATATTCGCTCCGTCAAGCGCGGGCTTTATCGGTCGCGGGGTTAAGGTGGGTCTTTCGTGGGTTATCGGGCTCGGGAGGTTCGCGCTGCCGTTCATCTTCCTTGTGCTGGCAGGGTTCGCTTTCTGGAGAAAGCCGGAGATGAGGATCGGCCTCCTGGTGGCAGGGCTGGCGATAATCGCGGTGTCACTTCTGGCAATACTCCACATACACATACCGACCTCGAGCATGTTCGAGACCGGAAAACTTTACAGCGGTGGCGGCCTTGTAGGAGCTGCTATCGCCTGGCCGCTTGTAAAGCTCGTCGGGACCGTGGGGACCTATATCTTCACAATCGCAGCCTTGGCTGTAGGACTTGTCGTCGCCTTCGAGGAGCAGCTGGCCGGCATCCTGAAGGCTGTTCGAGAACGTCGCAGACAGACCGCTGAAGCAGAGGATACCAAGGAGGAAGGTGAGGCGGCGGAGCCACCGGGCAAAGTGGAGCCGGCAAAACCCGAGGGCATTAAGGTTTACCCCTATAAACCGGCCCCCCCCGTAGCGGTTCAGGAGGAGAAGGGAGGCCAGCTGGCGATAAACATAAAAAGCCCCAGGGCGGGCAAGTACAGGCTCCCGCCCGTATCAATACTCAACCGGAGCCACGGGAAGGCTTTCTCCCGGAAGAGCAACGAGGAAAGGAAGCGGGGGATAGAGCAGACCCTGAGCAGCATGGACGTCGATGCCAGGGTTGTCAAAGTGAGCCAGGGGCCTACGGTCTCCCTTTTCGAGGTCGAGGTAGGCAGCGGCGAAAAGGTGCGAAGGGTTACGGAGCTCGAGCCCGAGATAGCCTATGCGCTCGGCTCACCTGACATACGGATCTACTCGCCGATACCTGGGCGCCAGGCGATAGGGATAGAGGTTCCCAACCATATCAGGGACACCGTGCTTCTGGGCGACATAATAGGCAGGCTCGACCCCGTCGCGCCACACAACATTCTGACAGTAGCGGTCGGGAAGGACATGTCCGGAGAGCCGGTGGTCCTGGACATCGCCCAGCTTCCACACCTCCTGCTCGCAGGTTCCACGGGAGCGGGGAAGTCCTGCTGTATAAACGCGATCGTGTGCTCACTTCTGTTCCGCTGCCGCCCCGACCAGATTCGTTTCATAATGATAGACCCCAAGTTCGTGGAGTTCACCTGGTACAACGACCTCCCGCATCTGCTCTGTGAGGTCATCAACGAGCCGGAGCCCGCGTCGAAGGCGTTGATCTGGGCAGTAAGGGAGATGGACCGTCGCTACAAGGAACTCCAGAAGGCGAAAGTCGTACACATCGACGACTACAACGCCATCGCTGATAAGGACAAGAACCTCGATCCGATGGCCAAGGTGATAATCGTGATAGACGAGCTCGGCGATCTCATGATCGTTGCCCGAAGGGAGGTCGAAACCTCGATCAGCCGGCTTACCGCAAAGGCGCGCGCCGTAGGCATACACATGATTATTGCTACGCAGAGGCCCTCCGTCGATGTGATAACAGGGGTGATAAAGAACAATATCACTGCTCGAATCGCGTTTCAGGTAGCCAGTCACGCCGACTCAAGAACGATACTTCAGAAGAAAGGTGCGGAAAAACTGCTGGGCAAGGGCGACATGCTCCTTGATCCCGGTAACATACCACAGCCCGTGCGCGTACAGGGTGCGCTCATACAAACAAAGGAGATGGAGCTCTTAACGGGGTATATTAAAGAGGAAAAATTCGAGGTGGAGACAGCGAAGCCCATAGACCTCGAAGAGGTGGAGGCGGCCGCAGCCGATGAGATACAGGGGGCTGACTCGCTTCTGGAGGAGGCCGCTGAGTTTGTGGTCTATGCCGGGGAGGCATCCTCTTCGATGCTGCAGACCCACCTGAGGGTCGGGTATGCCCGGGCGAGAAGGATTATTGTGGAGCTTGCTGACCTGGGCATGGTAGGGCCGCACGAGGGCAGTAGATCCAGGAAGGTGCTTATCAGCCCTGAGGAGCTGGAGGCATGGAAGGAAAGGCAGCACGAAAGGCCTTAGTTGCACTAAACTGGTTATATTGGTAGTCTAATCAGTATGGCGGTTTGCGGCTTTGCTGGGGTGTGATAGATAGATTTGAGTGAATATGGAGGTCTGATTTGGCGAGCCCGTTGGCCCAGCAGGTAGAGAAGATACTAGCTTTTGCAGTGGGTGATTTCATCGCGAAAGCCACTGTGAAGAAGAACTGCGAGATAATAGGTACCACCCCTGATAACCTGTCATCCGGGCAGTTGCAGGAGCTGGCCTCGCACGTAGAGAAGTCGGTATCCTTTTTCTCCGGGAAGGAGACCGGAACGGAAGTTGCGGATAAGATCAGGAACTTGGTCGGCTGATCGGCCGAGGAAGGTCTGTATTTGTCGAGCAACCTTGGCATAAAAAGCAAGATATTCGAGATTAGCATAACCGGAGCACTCCTATCACTGGTCATCGTCGTACCGCTTCTTGCCGTTTTCACCGATCTGGCGACAAAGCACCTGTTGTCCAGTTCTATAATCCTGGTGGTGGGTGTATTCGCCGGGGGACTGCTGGCAGGCGCACTGATGAATCGGACGTTCGAGAGTTCACTGAAGAGGGTAATAGATTTCTCGAACGCCGTCTCGGAAGGTGACCTTTCCACCCACCTGGAAGCAACCACACAGGATGTAATCGGCAGGCTCGCTACCGCGCAGAACGCCATGGTCGAGGGCCTTCGCATAATCATCGAGAAACTCCGCGAAGCCTCGACACTCGTGAGCACGACCGCGGAGGAGCTTTCATCTTCATCCCAGGGGGTGATGGCTTCAGCGGAGGAGGTCTCATCGACAGTAGAGCAGATATCGAAAGGGGCCGAGACCCAGGCCCGGGCGGTCGAGGAAACGTCGCTCATAATAAACGAGATAGCCGACATGGCCGCGAACGTAGCGGAGCAGGCCAGGGTTTCCTCGGAGACGGCCCGCGCGGCAAACGAGATTGCACACGCGGGCTCTATGTCGGCAGAGGATGCGGCGACCAAGATGGGGGATATGAAAGAGGCAATCGAATCTGTCACAACCATAATGCAGGGACTCGGTGACAGGTCCATGCAGATCGGACTCATAGTCGATGTAATAACGAACATAGCCGACCAGACGAACATGCTGGCTCTGAACGCCGCAATCGAGGCCAGCCGGGCCGGTGAACACGGCAGGGGATTCGCCGTTGTGGCGGAGGAGGTGCGGGGGCTTGCGGAGGGCAGCAGGAAGGCCGCGGACCAGATAGCGAAGATGATTCGCGATACCGAGAACGAGACGGGGAAGGCCCTGAAGGCGATGGACACCAGCAAGATCATCGTGGGAAGTTCGATAGAGGTCATCCAGTCGACACTCGACGCCCTGCAGAACGTGGCACAGATAGTAGAAGATATCGCCGGGGGTTCCGAATCCGTGTATAAGGCGACCGAGACTCAACGGGAGGGCTCGGAGCGGGTGGTAAAGGCGGCCCACGATATCGCCTCCATCGCCGAGGAAGCGGCGGCCGGAACCGAAGAAGCACTTGCCGCGGCAAACGAACAGACCGCGTCGATGGAGGAGATAAGGGCCTCGGTACAGGAGCTTGCCAGGTTCTCGGTAGAGGTGAAAAGGCTCGTAGAGAATTTCAGGATCTCACCGGAAGAATAGATAAGACCGACATGGCGACTCAGCAACATTCTTTCGACATCATCAACAAGGTAAACCTCCAGGAACTCGACAACGCATTGAACCAGGCGCGAAAAGAGATAGACACCCGCTTCGACTTCAAGGGAACCGGGTCGCGCATCGAGGGGGGAAGGGACGGCGTAGTGGTCTTCTCGTCTGACGAGTTCCATCTGAGATCGATGATAGACGTGATAGAGACGCGCCTGGTGCGTCGCGAGGTGCCGCTTGAGGCACTTGCCTGGGGACCTGTAGCCGACGGGCCGAAAGGGACGGTCAAGAGGGAAGCAAAGATACTGCAGGGTATCGACGCCGACAAGGCCCGCGAGATAACGAAATTCGTTAAAAAACTTGACAAGAAGATAAACGTCTCGGTCCAGCAGGACCAGGTCCGCATCAGCAGCAAGAGCAAGGATGCGCTGCAGGAAGTGCTGAAGGCGGTCCGCGAAAAAGACTTCGCCATACCGCTTCAATTCACAAACTACCGCTGATAGATGCTTAACAGGCAATCAGATCAACGACCCGTCAACCTGCCGGTAAATTCCTTTCTCATAGTCACGCTCGGTTGTTTCCGCAACGAGGTGGAATCCGATCTTTTGAGAAGCGAACTTGCGGGACTCGGGCTCGAGCAGGCCGCGGATATAGATGCAGCGCAGGTGATAATCGTCAATACCTGTGGGTTCATAAGGGAAGCATGCGAAGAGGGGATAGACACCGTGCTCGAGGTTGACAGGCTCACAAGAGATAGAAAGCCGAGGCCACCGGTCATCCTGTTGGGATGCATGGGGCAGAGGTATGGGGGAGAGCTCCTGGAGAACCTGCCGGAAGTATCGGGCGTGCTCGGTGTTGACTGGAAGGATTACCTTCTGGAAGCACTCGCAGCAGTGACGGAAGGGAAGCGGTTCCATCGGACATCGTCGGTGCCGGAACCCTGCTGTACTGCGAGGAATGTCGACTCATCCGAGAACGCCACAATATTCATCCGCATAGCTGACGGATGCAGCAGGGGTTGCGGTTTTTGCACCATACCTCGGATCAGAGGCGCCTACAAGAGCCGCTCCGCTGATGATATCCTGGACGAGGTCAGCAGGCTTACCGGAGGGCGCGACAGGGAGATAGTCCTGCTCGCCCAGGACCTCACTTCTTACGGCACTGACACCCGGTCTGATACAGACCTGGCAGGTCTTCTGCGGATGATAGCGGAACTGGAGGACGTGAGGTGGGTGCGCCTGTTATACCTTCAGCCCGAGGGGGTTACCGTCGAGCTCACCGACGAGATTGCGAGAAACCCGAAGGTATGCGACTACTTCGATATCCCGTTCCAGCACGCGAGCCGGGACGTTCTGCGAAGGATGGGGAGGCCGGGAGACGGTAAATCCTATAAAAGACTTATAAGTTCAATAAGGAAAAGGTCGCCGGGAGCCTCACTCAGGACGACATTGATGGTCGGGTATCCGGGAGAGACGGAAGAGGACTTCGAGCAGCTTGAGAGATTCATAATGGATATCGGGTTCGACTGGCTCGGCGCATTCCGTTTCTCCCCTGAACCGGGGACCGGCGCAGCGGAACTTGCTGACCAGGTGCCTCATGATGAGTCTGTTTTGCGGTATTATAGAATACTCGAATTGCAGAATTCAATCGAAGCCTCGCGTGCGGCTCGCCTCATAGGTTCGAGTACCGAGGTGGTGATTGACGGCGCTTCGCAGGAGGAAGGATACGATTTCGTAGGCCGTTCGTACAGAGAAGCACCGGTAATCGACGGCTTGCTGTACCTGAGAAGAAAGACGGAAATCGGCAGGCAGGCGACGACAGGCGATTTTGTGAATGCAAGAATAACCGGTTTGGAAGGGCTGGATCTTGTCGCAGAAATCTAGCGGGATGGCGAGCGCATCAAAAGCATTTTTGAGCGGGCCGTGGCTGAATGCCGCGAACCTGATAACGCTCCTGCGTGTTCTGCTTGCCCCGCCGATTGTGCTTTTGCTCCTTTACAGACCGCACGACGTTTCATACAACGTACTTGCCGGGGTCATATTCATCATTGCCGCGCTCACCGACAAGGTGGACGGGTACTATGCCCGGAAAAACGATACTGTGACAAGACTCGGGGAGTTCCTGGACCCGCTCGCGGACAAGCTCCTCATACTCCCGGTTATGGCGACTCTATGGTACCTGGAGGTCCTTGCGCTCTGGGTCTTGATCGTGGTCTTAGTTAGGGAAGTGATGGTTTCCGTTATACGGGTCATCGGCGCAAAACGGGGCGTCTCGTTCCCCGCGACCTGGTCCGGGAAGATAAAGATGTTCTCACAGATCATTGCGGTAAGCGTGCTCATAATATTCCCCGCCAGCAGCAGCGACCTCGTCGTCCAGATAATCGTCTATATGATGGCCGTAATGACGGCCTACTCAGGCATCGACTATCTGGTAAGGGCGCGACGCGAGATCTTCAACCGCATATAGGGGATGACAGAGGTTGAGGCAAGGCGGAGCGGCCCGTATCGGGGTTCTGACTGTAGGCGACGAGCTCCTGTCCGGTGAGATAACAGACATCAATTTTCCTCAAATAGCCTCGGGCGTCTCGAGCCTGGGATTCGTAACAAGCGAACACACGACTGTCGGTGATGACGTCGAACGGATCGCGGGTGCCATAAAAGGTCTCTCGAGACACTCTGACGCCATAATAATCACCGGCGGTTTGGGGCCTACCAGCGACGATGTAACCCGGGAGTCCGTAGCGCTGGCCACCGGCCGGGGCCTGGAGCTCCGCGAAGACCTCGCTGAAATTATCCGCGGGTTCTTTGAGTCTCTCGACCGTGAGATGACCGATGAGAACCTGCGACAGGCCTATGTGCCGAATGGAGCGACGCCCATACCACCGGCAGGCGGCACCGCCCCGGGGTTCTTCATCAAGGACAGGGCGCTGATCTTCGCACTGCCGGGGGTCCCGCGTGAGATGGAGGCGATGATGAAGTCTCACGTGCTCCCGGAGCTCGAAAGAACATTCAGTAAAGGAAGTGTTTCCGAAACGCTCAGGATAATGGTTTTCGGGGTGGGAGAGTCCGAGGTCGCGTCTCTCGTGGGAGACCTGATAGGGAAGGGCCCCGTCAGATACGCCTTCCTGGCGCTCTGCGGACCGATAGTGGTGAAGCTCACCGCGACCGCCGCGACGAAAGAGG
>JAENXM010000325.1 GCA_016649525.1 Actinomycetota bacterium | reverse complement strand
GGATACACGGGCGGCTCTTTCGATACCTACATCCTTATACAGAACCCGGGCGCGTCCAGCGCGGACGTCAGGCTGACCTTCTTGAAGCCCGATGGAGAAAATGTGAAAACCGCTGTCAGCATCCCACCGCGGAGCCGCAAGACGGTCTTCGTGGATGAGATAGACGGCCTTTCCTCGACCGAGGTTTCAACCGTTGTGGAGTCTGCTACCGGTTCGGGGATAGTGGCGGAGAGGTCGATGTACTTTGACTTCAACGGAAGGAAAGGTGGACATTGTTCGATAGGCGCGACGGCCACCTCGCACTGGATAACCGGGCGCGCGAAGGGCGAACCCGACACCTGGTGCATGGCCGAGGGGGAGACCGGCGATAATTTCGATACTTACATACTCATCATGAACCCGACTGACACGACCGCTGATGTAAGGGTGGAGTATATGCTCCCTCAGGGTGATTCCATAGTTCAAAATATGCAAGTGGGACCCGCCTCCCGTTACACCATCCACGTTGATGAGCTGGAGGGTCTTTTCGACACACCGGTGTCCACAAGGGTGGATTCAACCAACGGGGTCCCCATAGTAAGCGAGAGGTCCAGTTATTTCTTGTACGGTGGGGATATAGACGGCGGAACCGACTCAATCGGGTATCACCTGTAATCCCTTAACCGTGTTCCGAAGGATAATACTGGCAGATGAACCCGGGCAAGCCGTGGAATGCCAGAATTCTGCTAATATATCCCATGGTTCGTAAAAAAGCCATGCGGAAAAGTCTGAGCTTATTGATAGTCCTGGCGATCGTCCTGGTTGCGTCACCCGGCGCTCTTGCGGGCGTTCATAATTGGGACGGAGGGCACGACGTCCTCGGGTGGAACGGGCCGGCGAAGGCCGCGTATTTCGCGGAAGGGACGACCCGCGAAGGCTTCGAGGAGTACCTGTTTCTCCGGAACCCGCAGACGGACATATCCCTCGTTACCATCACCTACAGCTTCCCGCCCCCGGCGCAGCACATGATCCAGAATCTCGTGCTCGAAACGGGTGCCGGGGCGTCTATATATGTCAACGACGCCGTCGGGCCCGGGAAGGACGTCTCGGTGATGGTCGTGGCGCAGCCGGGAATCATCGCGGAGCGGCAGGTCTATTTCAACTACAAGGGTGTCTGGACCGGGGGGCATGCCGGAAGGGGCGCCGCGTCGCCCTCCCCCACCTGGTATTTCGCGGAGGGGACGACCAGGGAGGGGTTCCAGGAGTGGCTCTGCGTGCAGAACCCCTGGGACAGGGAAGTGATCTCGACGGTCACCTATATGCTCGGTAACGGGGAGAACATCAAGGAATACCTTGTCCTGCCCGCACTCAGCCGGAAGACCGTGGACGTGGCCGCGCAGGTTGGTGCCGACGAGGATGTATCTGTGATGATTGAGGCGCAGGACCCGGTCGTCGCCGAGCGGCCGATGTACTTCGACTACAAGGGCGCCTGGAGGGGAGGTCACGACACAGTCGGTTCGACCGCGCTGTCCCGCGAGTGGTACTTCGCGGAGGGGACGACACGGACCGGTTTCGAGGAGTGGCTCTGCATCCAGAACCCCGGTGCGGAGACGACCGCGCAGGTCGAGTACCTCTTCCCTGGCGGGCAGCGGGAGGTCCGCAGTTACCCCCTGAGGGCGAACGCCCGGACCACAATCTCTGTGAACGGAGAGGTCGGGCCCGAGAAGGACGTCTCTGTCAGGGTCTCGAGCGGCGGGGAGGTAATGTGCGAGCGGCCAATGTACTTCAAGTACAAGGGCTCGATAGAGGGCGGTCACGTGGTCATCGGCTCGACGGGCAAGGAGGAGACGTGGCTGTTCACCTCCACGGCCGCAGGCGCCGGCTTCGAGTCGTGGCTCTGCCTGATGAACCCGGGCGGGGACTGGAGCCCGGTAACGGTCGAGGTCTTCGGCGATGGCGGTGTGAGCCGCGGGAACGAGTTCCTGGCCGGG
>JAENXM010000288.1 GCA_016649525.1 Actinomycetota bacterium | reverse complement strand
TTCACGTTCCGACGACGCTGATGGCGCAGGTCGATTCAGCTATCGGCGGGAAGACCGGTGTCAACCTCGATGCCGGAAAGAACCTTGTAGGGACATACCATCAGCCGATTGCCGTAATAGCCGATGTTGAGACGCTCCGTACCCTCCCGGCCCGTGAGTTCACATCGGGCCTCGCCGAGGTCGCCAAGTACGGGTTCCTTTGCCCGGCCGCCTGGGCGCGTTCAATAGTCGAAACGGCCGGGCGTCTAAGGGAACGCGACTCGGCGGTGCTTGGACGGGTCGTTGCGGCATGCGCGCGCGTGAAGGCGGATTATGTAATGGCGGATGAGTTCGACACCGGAGAGAGGGCTGCGCTCAATTACGGACATACGCTTGGACACTCGCTGGAGGCCGCCACCGAATACAGCGGTGTGTACACCCACGGGGAGGCAGTCTCCGTGGGGATGGTCTACGCGGCCCTCGTCGGTGAACAGGTCGGGGTCAGCCAGAAGGGTCTGACTGACAGCCACCGGGAGGTATTACGGCTGCTCGGACTGCCGACGAGACCGCTTGACCCGCCGCCCGAATTCGATGCGTTGATGGGGTGCATCGAACATGACAAGAAAAGCCTCGGTGATATAACGATGGTCCTTTTAGAGGAAGAAGGGCAGCCCGTCTTGCGGCGGGCGCTTGACCCGATGATTCTTAAGCAATGCTACGAGAGATTGCTGGAGGGTGATTAGGGTGGAGCGCATCCTCGTGTTGAACGGTCCTAACCTGAACCTCCTGGGGGAGAGGGATCCGGCGCACTATGGCACCAAGGCCCTTGACGAGATCAACGAGGGGCTATTCGTAAAAGCATCTGAGCTCGGGGTCGAGCTTGTTTGCTTTCAGTCGAACCACGAAGGCTACTTGATAGACAAGATCCATTCCGAGAGAAAGAGTTGCCAGGGCATCATCATAAACCCGGGTGCTCTCGCTCACTACAGCTACGCCATCCGAGACGCCCTGGAAGCGGTTGCACTCCCGGTCGTCGAGGTGCATCTGTCCGATATCACCAGGAGGGAGGAGTGGCGTAGCGAATCGGTTGTCAGCCCGGTTGCATGGCGGGTCGTAATCGGCAGAGGATGGATGGGCTACATCGAGGCACTTGAAGTGCTGGTTTCACACCTGCGGGAATAAGCCTGCCGCGGCCAGGTTCCAAAAGACCTGGTTGCTTATTCAGAAGTAATCGCTCAACTTTTCGTATCGCTTGTGGATGGTCAGCGTGAACCTCCGTCGACCCGGCTTTAGATCCTTGAGAGAAGGCGTGCACTCGATTTCGAAACCCACCTGCTGATCAATATCGCCGGGCAGCTCTATCGGGAAGTTGATCTGTGCCTCCAGTGATTCGTTGATCATGGAGGGCACACCCGCCTCGTCCGAGAATCCCAGGAAGGATGTCGTTTCCAACGTGATTCCCGGGATCAGGGTATCCTCACTGAAGGCGGTGTAGACGTAGTTGTTGTCGACAGACCAGGAATCGGGACCTCTCGTAGGATAACAGAGTACGGCGCCCTTTCCACCTGACTTGAAAGTGACATACGGGCGCGCGACATCGAATGCGACGGACGCCTTTTGCTCAACTCCGGTCAGGCTTTCCGCGGGAATCCCCCCGATCTTGGTATCCAGGCCGCGCGGCATTCTTATGCCCGGCACCGACCCTGTGCCGTAAGTATTGGATTGCTCGAGGCGCGGGTTGCTTTCAACAGATGTTTTGCAGGATACAAGGACGAATTCGTTTCCTTCGGCCAGGCCCACCTGGTATATCCTCTGCAACGTTATTTCACCTAGCTTCGCCTTCATGTCGATCTCGTAAGCGGCTGAATCACTGTTCGCGTAAACCAGAATTGGGCCGCTTATTTCAACCGTTCCCTGGACGCCGGGCTGGCCGGAGACAGACAGCATGTCTTCGAGCGGCCCCAAGTTGAAATCCCGTCCGGACTGGCGGAGGGTCCTGATAATCGCTGGTGGTTTATCGCCATCCGCTGTCACCCGCACCATGCCATTATCGAGCTCGACCCCGTTACCCCCGCCGGCGCCCTGGGTCACCCGGGCCGTTACACCGCTCTGAGTGGTATTGCCGGCCACTTTCTCGGTAGTGCCAAGGGCGAGAACGTCCCCCATCTCGACTTTGGTTCCATCAAATACTCCAAGTGATATCCGGCTTACTTGGTTGGACGTTTTTGTCACGGTGAAGGCGCACCTGCCGTCGTCGTCGGCCACCAGCTCGACTTTCCCGCTTTGACCGTCGATGAGGCTTGCGCCGGAGCGGTCTTCAAGGACCATCCTCGTGCCGCCGAGTTTCTCGCCCCCCTTTGAGTTGAGCGTCAAGATGAACTGCTCGGTCTGACCACGGATCAAGTCCGTCT
>JAENXM010000324.1 GCA_016649525.1 Actinomycetota bacterium | reverse complement strand
GGCAGCTTGGTCGTGGTGCTGCTCTTCGATTCGGTCCGCGTGCCGGATCCACCGCAGGAGGCCAGCCAGACTGTCATCAGAGCCAGCGCCAGTACAACGCATAACCCGACACCGATGGGCCCTAATCTGCGTCCTGTCCTTTTCATGCGTCGCTCCTTTCCTCCCTGTTACATTCCACAGTTTCCTACCACTTTTACAGGGGAATCCTGAGAAAATGCTTAGAAAAGAGTGTGGAAAGGATCTTAGTGTCGGCCGGTCGTTATCCCTGTGAACTTCTGGCCTGCCTCTTTTCATGGGAGAGCGGTAGCCTGACCGTGGCGGTGGTCCCTTCTCCCAGCACGCTCTCAATCTCGATTGAGCCGTGGTTCAGTTCGGCTATCCCCTTCGCGATAGACAGGCCGAGCCCGTAACCTGTGACCTGCTCCTTTGACGCCGGGACTTTCCCGCGGTAAAAACGGTCGAACACATGCGCGAGGTCTGATTCGCTGATGCCATATCCCTCATCTTTGACCCTGATGAGAACGTGGCGCCTCCCGCGGTAGCTGGAAACAGCGACGGTGGTATTGTCATCGCTGTACTTGACACTGTTGTCGAGCAGGATAACGAGCATCTCGAGGAGGCTCCCCCTGTCACCAAGCACCGTCGACTCCTCCAGCTGGAGGTCCACCTTGATACCCCGCGCCGCCGCGGAATGCTTGACCCTTTCCACCGCATCTTCGATTACCGCTTTCAGCTGGATCGTTCCCACGGTATCCTTCTTGACGCCCTCCTCGTACTGCGCCAGTTTGAGCAGGCCGCTCGACAGCGCTTCGAGCTTCCCGATCTCCTCGAGGTTGCTCTCGAGTAACTCGCGGGCGGCTTCAGCCTTCAGGTCACTGCTCCGCAGCGCGACCTCTATCTCGGTCTTCATGGCGGTCAGCGGGGTGCGCAGCTCGTGCGAAGCGTCGGAGGTGAATCGGCCCTGAAGTTCCAGAGCCTCTTCCATCGGCCTGAGCTCCCGCTTGGCCAGGAAATAGCTCAGCAATCCCGCAAGGCACAGTACCGCTATGTTGAAGTAGATCAGGGACATCGCGACACGGTGCTTGACCTCTTCAACCGCCTGGGGCTCCAGCCGCCTCATGAACTCATCCGGGGGAGGCTCACGCTGGAAAATGTGCTCTCCCCGCTCGAGCCTTCTTTCGAGTGGCGCGGCCCCTCCCCTGTATATGCCGTAGCTGAGAAAGCCGCATACCAGCATTATCAACAACATATATCCGAGGGTTAACTTGATATAGGCCCGCCTGAAGTTCACGGCGCCTCACCTATCATGTAGCCGAAGCCCCTGACAGTGTGGATGAGCGCCCTGCCCTTGAAGGGCTTGTCGATCTTGTTTCTCAGGTAACCGATGTATACCTCGACCGTGTTCGGGAGCACGTCGGCATCGTAATCCCAGACGTGGTTGATAATGCTCTCCCTGCTCAAGACTATGTCCTCATTCCTCATCAGGTATTCCAGGATCGAGTACTCCGTTTTAGAGAGCGGGATCTCTATGCCGGCGCGCTCGGCCTTGAAGGTGCCTGTGTTGAGCGTGAGGTCGGAAACCTTGAGGATCTCATCGACGGTGCGCTGAGGCCTCCGCAGCAGCGCTCTGATGCGCGCGAGCAACTCCTCGAACGCAAACGGCTTCACCAGGTAGTCATCGGCTCCCAGTTTTGACCCCTCCACGCGATCCTCGACCTTGTCCTTGGCCGTTAGCATCAAGATGGGGATTTCCATGCCCCTTCTTCGGACTTCCTTGCACACGTCAACGCCATCGCTGAAACCCGGTAGCAGCCGGTCGAGTATGAGCAGGTCGTACTCCTGTGTCACGGCGAGACCCAGCCCCTCCTCGTAATCGGTCGCGATATCGACCGCGAACGCCTCGTGCTCGAGCCCTTTCTTGATTGCCCTGGCTATTTTGCGGTCATCCTCGATTATCAGAATCCTCATATCTACCCGTTTCTCACCGAAGGGCCGCAGGTGAAGCGAT
>JAENXM010000274.1 GCA_016649525.1 Actinomycetota bacterium | reverse complement strand
TGATATTTCTTTAGCCCGGCCTCTTAGGCCGGGTATCGCGGGCCTGAGAGGCCCGTTTAAAAATTATCCCAGCTCGCGCGTCAGGCTCGAGAAGTACTCGTACTTGAACCGCTCCGACCTACTCCAGATGCGATCCACTCTGACCATCCACCTGCCAAAATCCACGGGGTGGTCGGGAAACCGCTCGTAGAGGTTCTTCAAGGCACCGGCCAGAACCCCCGCCCTTGCAAGAGAGAAGAGGGTTGATGGCCGCAACTGCCTGCCGGCCAACCCCTTTATTATGTGCGAAACCGCCTTCAGGCTCTCCTTGATGTCCCCCTTCACCTCGTACTCGAGCTGGAGGGCGCGCGAACTCTCTTCCGTCATCACCCCTGGGATGGAAAAGAAGAAATCCAGCTCCTCGTCGGAGACCGCCACCAGCGCCGGCATGAAAGACATGAGAAACGCGAACTTCGCGCCCTGGTCCCTGAAGTACCTCACGTTGTAGGGCCAGAGAGACTCGCGCGACAGGTCGTCAACGGCAAGAGCCCTGTCCGCCACGTCGACCGCTATTACGCAGGCCGTGAAGGCGGATGTAACGCCCTCCCCCGAAAACGGCTTGTTCATGTAGGCGGCGTCCCCCATGACCATGAACCCGTTATCGACAAGCGAGTAAGGCGGGCGCCGGTACGGGACCCTTCCGCCCGTGGAGCTGACGACCTCTCCCTCGAAGGGAAGCATTTCCACAAACAGATCGTGGCGCTTTTTCGCGGCCTCCGCGCTCCCCATCATTCCCACACCAACAATGGTTGTGTCCCCCGGCCCCGGCGCGTACCATCCCTGGAAGCCGGGGAACGAGTTTATGTCCGGATAGAACTCGCCGGTGATATTACGCCAGGGCTCCATGTAGACGATGAACGTGTCCCTGTCGTTGATCGGCGCGGTCTCGAGCCAGCGCGTTCGCGGCATGAGCGCCCTCACGGCAGAGTCGATCCCCGAAGCATCGACCACGAGTCTCGCCGCCACCTCGAGTTCGCCCTCAGGCGTACTCACCCTGACCCCCCGCAGAAAGCCCCGTTCCCACATGAGGCCAGTGACTTCAGCCTGCTCGAGGACCTCGACCCCCGAGTCCCTTGCGTAGCCCTGAAGCCGTTGGATGAAACTTGGCTTGTCCATGACCAGCGTTTTCAGCTCAAACTGGAAACTGCTGTTTCGGTTCGGGGACCACATTGTCGAGTTCTTGACGACGTGGAGAAGCTCGTTGCCTTCAGGAAACGGGACTCCGAACCTGGCGAAAGCGACCTCTTCCATGTGGAAAGGGCCGATGTGTGACCCGAGCATCTCCAGCCGCTCCTTTTCGAGAACGACGCACCGGTAACCCCGCTCGGCGAGCTTCAAGGCGAAATAACACCCCGAGGTCCCAGCACCTACCACTACAACGTCCGCTTCGAGTTTTTTACCCATGGCCGT
This sequence comes from Actinomycetota bacterium, assembly GCA_016649525.1. Taxonomy (GTDB): domain Bacteria; phylum Actinomycetota; class Geothermincolia; order Fen-727; family Anoxymicrobiaceae; genus JAENXM01. The sequence continues at coordinate 1,147 of JAENXM010000274.1, read as the reverse complement.
TCCTCGCTTGGGGTCAGGTCTTGAATGGTGCATGATGCAACATCGGTGCCTGGCACCAAACGTGTCATTTAGAAGGCAGGAATCAAGACCTGACCCCATCCACGTACTATAAGATTATATAGTATGGAGATATAGAACCGGTCGACACTGTCCGCGATGCGCGGGATTGAACGGGGAGGTAAGAGAGGTGGAAAAAGAATGGATAGAGCAGTCCCAGAAGCTGACCGACCTGCTCGCCCTCAAGAGAAAGCCGGTGGCTGTTACCTTCACCAACGAGCAGGTAGAGATTGAAAACCCCAAGAGGACATGGGTCTGCCGGGCGCTGAAGCTCGCCGCGGAAGGGCAGACATTCGTCATCGATGCGGGGACCTCCGCCTGTCCTGGCGGGTCCTGGCACTGCGGCCTCATCGAGCCCCCGTCCGGGGAGGGCAGAAGGGCTATCCAGGCATTCCTCACCGGCGGGGAGAAGCTCACGGGCACCATAGTCTCTTTTCAGCGTATGCAGTCCCTCGGCTCCCCTCCCCCCACCGGCTTGAGCGACCGCATACTGATAGGTCCTATGGAAGAGGCCGACATGCGTCCGGACATAGTAGTCATTCTCTGCGACCCCGAGCAGGCATGCAGGCTGATATCACTGGACCAGTTCTGGGACGGGATACCTCCCCTCATAGATGTCTCCGGGTCTCTCTGCCATTCGGCCATCTCTTATCCGGTAATGACCGGCAGGACCAACCTGACCCTCGGCGACTGGACGGCAAGGCGAATGCAGAAATTCGATAGAGAGATCATATTTGTCACAATCCCGTACGAGAGGATGCACAACCTCATCATTGCGATCCCCCGGTCTTCCGCGGGGACCGCTGAAGTCGAACTGCCCGAGCCTATCCGGCGGGTATTCGAGGAGGAAGGGCTTACCGAGGGCTCTTAGTCCTCTGCGTGGAAAACCTCCCCGACCACTATCGCTTCTTCTTCGACCCGCTGTACGGCCTCGAGGGGAATCATCTCAATATCGCGTGTGTGACCGTACTTCTTCCTCAACCCGTCGACGAAGTGCCGCAGCGTCGAGCTGCCCAGCAGCAGGCCGCGGCTCACCTCGAGCCCGATCACCCTGAGTTCGTTCCCCTTTCTCTCCATGTATATGTCATCC
>JAENXM010000393.1 GCA_016649525.1 Actinomycetota bacterium | reverse complement strand
ATTTACAGCATAAACTGCGTAGCGGATTTTCCATAGGTAATCTTCGTAATATGCGCAGGTTCTACCTTGATAATCGAATTCACCAGGCGCCTGGCGAATTGAACTGGACCCAACACGTCGAGCTACTACCGGTAACGAATAAGGCCGACGAGCGATCTCTGGAGCAACGTATTATCCGTGAGAACCTATCGTCAAGACAGATCCGAGAGGAAGTACGTCAGCTCAAAAAGAGTAAGGTCTAAGGGGTCATGCCGAAAGCGCCGATTAAAGTCGGCAGAGAGTAGAGAATGAAAGAGTCTTACAGAGAAGGTGACGCGCATCACTCTGGCCCCGAGTCATGCCTCGACGACCCGCGAGGGCGTGGGGAAGCGTTGACAGGGGAAAGCACAGGCGGGCTATTGAGCTCCGAAATCACTTCATCTCGAATGCCGACCCGGTGGTCTGCAGGGGAAGGCAACATCAGTGGCAACGACCCAACGCGAGTTACCACTGGATTCGGCGGAGTCATAGAACCTGGCATGTGTGGACGCTCTCTGCACGAAAATCGGGAGACCTCGGTAGGGTCCAACCGTGCCCGTTTAGACGGAAGGTTGGACGACGTGGGGAAGGTTAATAGCCAAACGCCCATTGAGCATGCTACCGAGGAGTCGGACGGTGCCATAGTACCCAAGACGCCAGCGAACAAAGGGACGGAGGTCTCTGCGGAGTTGGCCGAGGAAAGGGCATCGACCAAGAGGAACTCGAAGCAGAAAGCCGCGAACCGGATACAAAGCCGGGGTATCGCGTCGATCGGACTGCAACGAGTGCGTCAAAGAAAGTTCGCTTTGGCGCCAGTACTCGAGGTAGGAGCCGTATGAGGTAGTTCCTCACGTACGGATCTGTGCGGGGGGCACCCGGTAACGGGTGTCCCTACCGCGACTCAACATTCAACGCCTTCCTTAGAAATATAAAGAAAGGTGTTAGACATATACATCTTGACATATTGAAAAGACCGAAAAGGTTGAAATGTCATATTGTAACGTTATCCCATTCAGCGTGTAGTT
>JAENXM010000383.1 GCA_016649525.1 Actinomycetota bacterium | reverse complement strand
AGCTCCATGAGCGCCACGACCAGGAGTGAGGTGAGGAGCGGGCTCTTCGTCGTCTTTTCCCTTTCCTCCTCTTTCTCGGGTCGGAATGAGAGCAGGCCGAATATTATGAAGACGGCGGCGGCGAGGTACCTTATCACGGTCTCCGGGACGTACTCCGCGATGACGACGCCTACCGTAACCGCCAGCGCGTCGAGGATCAAGAACGCGAGCGCCGCGCCGACGAACACGGGCACAAAACCGTACCTCGCCGACAGGGTCAGTATGGCGATTTGGGTCTTGTCGCCCAGCTCGGCGATGAAGTTCAGACCGAAAGCGGCACCGAAGGCTTTTGCGAACACGTGGAGATTATAGCCGATACCCGTTCAGAAACGAGAATCATCCCGGCCTGTATGCCTTCAGGAGAATTTCCGAAGGAAAGCGGTGCGCTATGGTAGCGCCGGTCGTCGCAAACCCAGCCGCTCGGTCCCTGGCGACGTCGAGCATTCCCTCGCTGGCGTCGACGCTGACGAGCCGGGAGGCGCCGCGCTCGGAGAGCCTTCCGAGAAGGGCCCCGTTCCCGCAACCGATGTCGGTGACGCTTGCCCCTTCGACGTCGCCGATCTCTGAGACGAGGAACTCGTGGATCGGGTTGAAGAAGTGCCTCCACGTGAAGGATTTCTCGTACGTGTGGGACCAGTCTTCAAACCGTTCTGGACTCGACCCCTATAGCTTGATCCTCGGCATCACATTCTCAGTAATCGACGCCGATGAAGTATTTCCAGTCCAACCGGTAGCGCCGCCGCTCCAGTATCCTGTCCCGCAGCCTGTCCGGTATCAGGCCGGTGGAGAGGAAAAAGTCGAGCGCTTTCGAAGCGAGCCCGGACAGCGGGTGCGCCAGCTTCTCGCACCACTGGTAAGCCACCATCAGGAGCACGAAGTTCTCGCAAACCATGTTGACCTGCTCGCGGGACATCTTGTCCAGGTTCAGCTGGGACTTGCCCGAGAAGAGGGTGTCGGCCGTGGCGTCGCCGAGCATATCCCCCTCGAGGCACATCCGGTGGATACGGGTGTTGGGGAACGGGAAGAGGGCGGTCACCTGCGCGAGCCCCGGCTTTATCCGCGAGTTCATCTTCACGGTGTCGAGCGCCATCTCGAGGGTCTCGTGCGGGAAGCCGACCATGTTGAGCGATACCGTCGGGATGCCCTGCTCGTGGCACAGGGCGAAGGCCTTCATGATCTTCTCGTCGCTCATCGACCGCAGCAGCACGTTCTT
>JAENXM010000246.1 GCA_016649525.1 Actinomycetota bacterium | reverse complement strand
TTGACCTGGATTTTCGCGCCGTCCGTCAAAGCGAGGCTGAGTTTACCCTGCGCTTCTGTCTGTATCGAGTCACCCTCATAGATCGCCGCCCCGGCGCTCGCCACAAGCCAGCCGTCAGTGGTGGCCATGCGTAGTTGGACGCCGCCCTGCGTGGCCGAGATCACGGCAACGGGGGCGGGCGTGTTTTGTTCGGGCTTCACCCTGGGCTTTCCGCAGGACGGGCCGAGGAGAGCTATGGCGATGAGCAGGGCCAAAACAGGGGTCAGGCCTTGAATCGTGAGTTTCCCAGGTATTCTATAACGATTTACTAAGAATTCACGATTCAAGACCTGGCCCCATTTCTAATATGACAGGGTAATTATATTCGGGCGTGTGGGTCAATGACATAAAGTCGTTTATGATTCAATAGTTTTCTATTTATAATAGACGGACCTTGAAAACGAGAAATGAGGGGCCATGAAATACCAGGAACTGTTTCCGATCCCCGTCGAGTGGATAGAGGAAGTTGATGAGTCGATTGTGGCGACGGTGGGGGGATGGGCTGAACGTGAGGTGGTCTCCGGGCGCCTCGAGCACCGCGAGGACTACGACGCTTTCCTTTTACCCGCGATCCGGAAGCTTTTCGTGGATATCGGCTGCCAGGCGATGCCCTGGCCAGAGAAGTCCGGTGGCGGAGGTCTTTCCTCTCCCGGCGCGGCGGTGACATTCGCGGTCGTCCTCGAGCAGGTCTCTTCTGCAGATACCGGGACCGGCTTCCTGCTTGCCAATACCTTCAGCCTTCAATCGGCTTTCGGGGTCGAGCCGCACCGAGATGGGAAGCTGCTCGACGACCTTGCTCCCGTATTCTGCGGCGACAGGGAGGCCGTCTGCTCTCTTGTGCTTCCCGCCTACGGTGACGGTAGTGGCGACAAAGGTTTCCACGGACTTGATTACCAGGTCGCCGCCACGCAGAAAAATGGACAATGGGTGATGGACGCCAAAGCGGCAAGGCCGCAGTGCTCCGGCGCAACCGCCCGGTTTTTAGGAGTCGCCTTCGGGTTGGAAGATGGGGCTCCCGCTGTCGCCCTGGTCCCGTCGGACACGGCAGGTCTGTCTGCGGGTGAGCCCTTCAAGAAGACCGGGCTCGCCGCGAGCATCAACGCTGACCTCGAGTTCAATAGCGTTCCGGTGCCGGAGAAACATATCGTGCTCACCGGAGCGGACCGCTATCGTGAACTGCTCTCCTGGTATTACATGTGCTGCTCGGCGGTATGCTCAGGCGCCATGCTCACCTCATACGAGATTCTGAAGGAATGGGGAGATACCAGGGTCATAAAGGGGAAGGGCCAGGTCTTCAAGGAGAACCCGCTGGTGGCGGCGCTCATGGGTGAGATAGGGGGAAGGACCGCAACAAGCCGCATCCTCACCTACGACCTGGCCAGGATGCTGTCCCGCCCTGACGTCTACGGGCCGGCAGGCGGGCAGGCGATATACGCTACTGCGACAGCGGTCTTCAAACAGGTCTCGCGCGCGGTAATGCTATCGATAAACAATGCGATGGAACTGATGGCATCCGCCGGCTACGCCACTGAATGGAACCTGGAGCGCTACTGGCGAGATGTCAAGACGATAGAGACTTACGTTGTTCCAGAGACCGCGGCACTGACCGATATGGCCAGGCACTACTTCGACCTGAAGCGCCTCTGATGGGGAGGAGACAATGCGCACGATAGACGATTTCACAAGACCCCTCGAGTACCTTTCCGGGTTCGAGAGATATGCCGGGGGTATTGTCCGCGAATGGGCGGAAAAGGAAGTGATACCGGTCCGCCGGGGGTTCGACGAGGACTGGGAGGAGCACCGTACCATAGAGCCGGCTTTCCGGAAGATCATGGGGGAGATAGGCCTGCAGCGTTTCTTCTTCCCGGAGGATCTCGGGGGCTTCGGTCTGGGACATTCGAGCTACGCGGCCGTCGTTGGCTACCGCGCGTGTGAAGAGATGTCTCGCGCCGACTCGGCGATGAGTGTGGCGTTTGGAGTGGGCGTCGCCTGGATTCTTTTGATGATAACCAAGGAGCCCCACGTCAACAGGCGTCTCTGCGAGGAGTTCGCCCCGATGTTCTGCGACACGACCGAGCCGGTATTCGCCGTGAACGCGATGACCGAGCCCCAGGGCGGTGCCGACATCGAGAACATGGATGTCATCAAGGGGAGCACCATACAGACGACAGCCGTCCTGGACGGTGACGAGTGGGTCATAAACGGTCACAAGCTCTGGCCGACGAACAGCGGGGGCGTAGCCGGCCTGTTCGGGGTCGTGTGCACGACGAACCCCGGCTCGACCGACCCGAATGACTTTGCTTTCATCTTCGTCCCCGCGGACCTCCCCGGAGTCACCCAGGGGAAGCCTTACCAGAAGGCGGGCATGGCCGCGGACAAGAACAGCGACATCTGGTTTGAAGACGTGAGGGTGCCTGTCTGGTACAGGGCGCACGGGCCTGGCGACGACCTCAAGTACTTCAAGGAGATGGTGTCCTGGGGAAACTTCCTCAGCATCGCTTTCACAGGCGGCGCCATCATCAACGTGTTTGAGTTGCTCAGTGACTTCTGCTCCGAGAAAACCTACCGGGGAAAGCCGCTCAAGGAGAACGACGACATCGCGGGGGTGCTCGCCGACATCGCGACAGATGCTGATATTATCCGGATAATCGGTTACCAGGGGGCAAGGATGCTCGACCGGCCGGACCTCTACGGACCGGGATGGTCGGACGAGATAGTTACAAAAGCCAGGGCTTATAAATACTTCGCGGCCGACAGGGCAGTAGAGGATGTGGGCCGCGCCTTGAACGTAATGGGGATGCACGGAAGCGATAGAGTGTGCGACGTGGAGAAGCACTGGCGCGACCTCAAGATCGTCCAGCTCTGGCTGGGTGGAAAACAGCTTGCCCAGATGGAGACCGCGCGGTGGTTCTACGAGTGTGAGACGCTGTAGGAGCGAAACATGAGCGAACTCCCATCGCCCCGGAA
>JAENXM010000356.1 GCA_016649525.1 Actinomycetota bacterium | reverse complement strand
TTATCGCTCCGATCAGAAACCCTATAAGACCCCCTACGAGTGTCCAGCCCCATCTCTCCTTGCGGGATGCAAGCACGATCGAGCGAATCACGTTTACCAGCCCGTCGATTATGACGAACAAACCGAAGATAATGATGAAGGTCTTCACCGTCGCACCGGGCCAGGCTATCAGGATGATACCCAGCGCAATCGCTATGATCCCCCTGACCAGGAACGACCACCAGCTCCTTGTAAGAAGTTCTGCCATGACTACTTCTTCGTCCATCTAACCCCTCCTTGATAGCGCGCCTGTCACCCTTTTCAACATCTTCTTGCAGCCGCTATAACTGACTGATTGACTACTGATTGGTCTCAACAGGCGAATACAACTCCTGCAATGCGGTCTGGAAGTCCTGGAATGCCTCTGTGATCGTATCGAGCATCTGCGTCAGAGACTGTGTGCTGTTGATGCTGCCAATGGTTGAACTGAGATCATCCCGTGCCTTCTTCAACGCTGTTATGTTTGCGTTCTTGACATCTTTCGCGGACTTGACCACCTCGTCGTACGCTTTCTCCACGTCCTTCCACGCGGACTTGAAACTATCGATGCTTGTCAGATTAGCGGGATTCCCCAGCGCTTGAAAGGCTGTCGTCAGATTCTGCAGGTCACTTTTGAACTTTGCTTCCGCCTCCTGGGGTGATGGGCCTCCGCATCCGGAGACAACAACAATCGTCATCGGGATAACCACCATCAACACTGTTAACAACGCAATGCACTTTTTCATCTTCTCTGCATCCTCCCTTCCTTCGGCAGCGCCTTACACTTGTACGTTTCCACAAGGCTTCCCGGAACCCTCCCTCGAACCGGCCTGATACATGACTTAAGACGCCGGAGTTGATATATTCCTGGTAGCGCGAACATCATTCATCTCCTATGCAGGGAGGCTCGCGATGAAAGTCTACTTCGAAGATAAACAGTTCTCCTTCCAGCTTCTGAGGCTGCTCGGCTCCTCGGTATCCGGTGGTTCCGACGTCGGGGAGTGCCTGGCGACCGCGTACCGCATAAAGGAGGGGGACTTCGAGAGCTGGTACTCCGAGTGGAGCAGGACGGCCGAGCGGATCCGCAGGACAGCTGATGACTGCCTGGCCGGCGGTCACAATGTGAGCGCGAGAGAGGCATACATGAGGGCCTACAACTATTACCGGTCGGCCGAGTTCTACCTGCACGGGAATCCGGATGACCCGAGGATCACGGAGCTCTCCGGAAAGTCGCTCGATTGCTTCAACCGGGTCGTCAGCCTCAGTCCTCTCGACCTCGAGCCTCTTGAGATACCTTACGAGGGTACAACCCTCCCCGGTTACATCTACCGCCCGGACCGGTCGGGTAACTCGAAGCCCACCCTCGTCGCCATGACAGGGTACGACGGCACCCAGGAGGAGTTCCTCGGGCTGGGAGCCGCGTCCGTGAGCCGGGGTCTCAACTGCGTTACGTTCGAAGGCCCTGGACAGGGCCGCATGATCCACGAGCAGGGGCTTCCGTTCCGGCCCGACTGGGAGAACGTCGTCACACCGGTCGTGGACTATGTGCTGGGTATCCCCGATGTGGACCCGAAGAAGGTCGCCATGCTGGGAGTGAGCTTCGGCGGCTACCTCGCCCCCAGGGCTGCGGCCTTCGAGCACCGC
>JAENXM010000350.1 GCA_016649525.1 Actinomycetota bacterium | reverse complement strand
GACTGCGACCGGTGTTCTGCTGGATGCAGAGAAAAACTCGCTGGATCGCATTTCGGAAGTCCTTTCCGCCGGATGAAGATGAAGCCGCGTATCACCCACAGGTTCAAGGTCACGCCGAAGGCCGCTGCAAAACTACAGGAAGAGCTCAAGTGCCGGCTCGAAACCGGAAGGCCCCTCGAGTTCGATGAAGTAGGGCTCGTCGCGGGAGCGGACGTCTCATACCTTCGTGGTGACGAGAGGATGTTCGCCGCCGTGTCCGTCTTCACCTATCCTGACATGGAACCCGTGGAATCCCGCTGGGGCTCGACCCCCGTGGGGTTTCCCTATATACCGGGCCTGCTCGCCTTCAGGGAGGCGCCGGCGCTCCTCTCGGTGTTGAGAAGGCTTGCATGCGAGCCGGACGTAATCCTTATCGACGGGCACGGGGTCGCCCATCCGCGGGGCTTCGGCATCGCGAGCCACATTGGAGTACTGCTGGGCGTTCCGACCGTCGGTGTGGCCAAGTCCGTTCTCGTGGGTGAGTACGTGATGCCGGCGCGCCGGGCAGGGTCGCGCGCCCCCCTTGTTTACAACGGCGAGACGGTAGGGCTTGCGGTAAGAACACGCGACGGTGTGAAGCCCGTCTTCGTTTCTGTCGGGAACCTTATCGATCTCGAGTCAGCCGCTCGCATCACGCTTTCCTGCTGCGGCAGGTACCGCCAGCCCGAGCCTATCAGGGCGGCCCACCGTCTCTCGAACGTGGCGCGGGCCGGCAGGGCTTAGTCCCGGTCCTCTAAATGCGGTTTTTTCTTCCCGAGCGACCTGTTGTATTCTTCCCAATTGCGGTCGGCGAGCTCGTGGTAGGACTCGGAGTATCTGTCCATCTCGCCCGCGAGCTCGTTTATTACGGCGTCGGCGCCGGGGTGGGTCGGGTGCGCCCCGCAGGCCGTCACGACTTCCCTCAAGACCTCGGGCACATCGATTATCATGCAGGGCCTCAGCAGGTTATCGTCGTACGGCTGGCGCTTTCTTATCTCGGCGAAGAAAGGCGACCGCAGGATGTCCAACAGCGGCTTGTCCCGGATGTTGTCCACTGCGAAGTGCGCGAAGACGCACGGCTCCACCTCGCCGTCCGAGTTTATGTGGAGATAGGTCCTCCCCCCGGCGAGGCAGCCCCCGACCATAGGGCCGTCGTTCCAGAAATCAGCGAGCAGCATGTCGTGGCGAGCCCGCCTCTTGACGAGCTCCTCGCGTCTGAAGGCCCTCTGCTCCGCCGTGGGCATGAGGGACATGCCCGGTTCCTTCCCGACCGGCACGTAGTGGAAATACCATCCGATCAAGCATCCCTTGTTCAGGTAGAAGTCGATGAACTTGTCGCTGACGATGAGGTCGTTGTTCTCGCGGGTCGCGGTGGCGCTGAAGCCGAAGACGACTCCTTCAGCGCGCAAACGGTTCATGGCGGTCATTATCTTCTGGTAGGACCCTTTGCCGCGCCTAGCGTCCGTCTCCTCTTCGAAGCCCTCCACACTGATGCAGGGGTAAACGTTGCCGATCTCCGCCAGCCTGCGTGCGACGGAGGCGTCTATCAACGTCCCGTTCGTGTAGACCTGGAACAGGACGGACGGGTGCCTTCCCAGGATCTTGAGAAGATCGTCACCGAGGATGAAAGGCTCTCCACCGGATATGGTTATAAAGTAGATGCCTATCCTCTCGCACTCGAATATGAGCCTTTCCAGG
>JAENXM010000331.1 GCA_016649525.1 Actinomycetota bacterium | reverse complement strand
GAGAGACATGTGTTATTTCCCGTCTGTCTGTCTTTCCAGGGTTAATCATATTGCTTATGCGCAAGACGGTGTAGTGCCGGCGCTCCCTTGTTGAACGAGTCTGTTATTTCTGTGATACTAAGCTAGATTTGTCTCCGCTCTCGAAAGGAAGATTCCGATGCCGATGCCGCTCGAAGGGATGCGCGTCCTCGACCTGACACGTTTGCTTCCAGGCCCGTTCTGCACCCTTCTTCTGGCCGATATGGGTGCCGATGTCATTAAGGTGGAGGACACGGACGCGGGCGACTACCTCCGGTTCATGCCGCCGCTTTCGTCTTCGGGCATGAGCATACATTTCCACACGCTAAACAGGAACAAGCGGAGCATCGCGATCGATCTCAAGAGGAAAGAGGGGCGCGAGCTCCTCCTCGAACTCGCCACCTGGGCGGATGTACTGGTCGAGCAGTTCAGGCCGGGCGTGATGAAGAGGCTCGAGCTGGGCTACGAGACGATCAAGGAGGTCAACCCCTCCATCATCTACTGCTCCATAACCGGCTACGGGCAGGACGGCCCCTACAGGGACACGGCCGGGCACGACATTAACTACCTCGGGTACGCGGGGGTGCTCGATTCGACCGGCTCCGCGGACGGCCCGCCGGTGATGTGCGGGGTCCAGATTGCCGACCTCGGCGGAGGGGGAATGTTCGGGGCGTTCTCCATTCTCACGGCTTACATCTACATGATGAGGACCGGCGAGGGACAGCACGTGGACGTCTCGATGACGGACGGCAGCGCCTCCTGGTTGACCGTGAACACCGGGGAACTCTTTATGACCGGAGAGGGGCCCGCGCGGGGGACACAGGTCCTGCAGGGCGCCTTTCCTTGCTACAACGTCTACGAGGCGGGCGACGGCTACATGGCGGTGGGAGCCCTCGAGAACAAGTTCTGGCAGAGGTTATGCGAGATCCTCGGCAGGCCGGAATACGGGCCCGAACAGTTCAACCCCCGGAAGACCGACGAGATGTTCGCCTGGCTCAGAGATAAGTTCAAGGAAAAGACCAGGGCCGGTTGGATGGAGGTCTTCGCTGGCGAAGACGCATGCGTGAGCCCTGTGCTGTCTATCTCAGAGATGGCATCCGACCCGCAGGTACTCCACCGCGAGATGGTGGTCGAGGTCGAGGACGAGAAGCTCGGCCGCACGAAGACGCTCGGCATACCGGTGAAGTTCGGAGCGACGCCGGGTGAGATACGGAGGTCGGCCCCCGGGCTCGGGGAGCACACGGCGGAAGTGCTGGAGATGCTCGGCTGCTCTGTCGGCGAGATAGAGCAGTTGAAAGCCGACGGGGTTATCTGTTAGAGGCTTAAACGGACAGGAATACTGCACTGACCATCAGGGAGCGGTGTCGGGGCCGTCTGCTATAATCTCCAGGAGCACCGGTTATTTCAAACGGGACAGCGTAACCATGCCTCTCAAGGTTCTTCACACCGCGGACATCCACCTCGGGGCCAAGTTCGTCGGGCTCGGCAGGAAAGGGCCTGAGCAGAGGGCTCAGCTCCTTGAGACCCTCGGCGCCGTCGTGGAGCTCGCGGTCAAGGAGAAAGTCGATCTTTTCCTCATCGCGGGCGACCTTTTCGACTCCAACCGCGTATCAAGGGAGCTTCTCGAGCGGTGTGCCGCCCTGATGGCAGACCTCGAGAGCAATGGTATCCCGGTATGCGTCTCACCTGGGACTCACGACCCTTTCGGCGTCGCCTCGGTCTACGCGGTGCTGCCGCTCGCAGCTCTATCCAACTTGACCGTCTTCAAAAGCGAAGAGATAACCCCGGTCCGCCTGCCGGCCCTGGACTGCACCGTCTGGGGCAACGCCAACGTGAAGCCTTTTGAGAACATGTACCCGCTCGCGGGCTTCGCTCCCGGGAGCGAGAGCCGCTGGAATGTGGG
>JAENXM010000358.1 GCA_016649525.1 Actinomycetota bacterium | reverse complement strand
GATCGTGGCTGTGCTCGACACGGGCGTTGCCTACGCCAACCGCGGTCGATACCGACGCTCCCCTGACTTCAACAAGTACTCGTTCGTGCAGGGCTACGACTTCATCAACAGTGACGCGTTCCCCGATGACGACAACGGCCACGGGACGCACGTCTGCGGAACGATCGCCCAGAGCACTGACAACGACCTTTACGTGGCTGGGATCGCGTTCAACTGCAGCATCATGCCCGTCAAGGTCATGGACAGGTTCGGCCATGGTACGGACGTCGACATCATAGACGGCATCGGGTACGCGGCCGATAACGGCGCGAACATCATCAACATGAGCCTCGGCGGACCGGATACAAACCCCATGCTCGAGGCCGCCGTGAATTACGCGGCTTCGAAGGGTGTGGTCATATGCGCTTCCACGGGCAATGACGGTGAGGAGGGGATTTATTATCCCGCTGCCTATCCGGAGTGCATGGCCGTCGGCGCTACGAACAGGAGCAGGCAGAGGGCTTCGTATTCCAACTACGGTAACGAGATCGACGTGGTGGCACCCGGCGGGGAGGCGCCTGATCTAATTTATCAGGTGACCTATCTGGTGGAGGGCGCTCCCTTCAGTGTGTTTGCCCTAATAGGCGGGTACGGTACCTCGATGGCCTGCCCGCACGTCGCCGGCGTCGCGGCGCTTCTCAAGTCGCACAATCCTGCCTGGACAAGATGGCAGATAAGAACCGCTATAGAGAAAACGTGCAGCGACCTGGGGCCTGTCGGCTGGGACAAGGGGACCGGGTACGGGCTAATAGACGCTGCGGCCGCGCTCGGTGCTCCCCAGCCGGAGCCGGCCACCGAATGGTACCTCGCCGAGGGCTCGACGAACGGCGGTTTCGAGACCTGGGTCCTCATCCAGAACCCCGGGAGCGCGGGTACGGCGGCGCAGGTGACTTACATGACACCGGCCGGAGAGGTGACCGGGCCGTCTGTGGCGCTCGCGCCCGACAGCCGCGTGAGCATAAACGTGGCGGATACGGTCAAAGACGAGTGGAGCGTTTCGACCAGGGTAACGGCGAACAACCCGGTGGTAGTCGAGCGCTCGTGCTACTGGAACAACAGGAAGGGCGGGCACGAGTCGATCGGCGTCACCAGTCCGTCCCCGACCTGGTATCTGGCGGAAGGTTCGACGGCTGGGGGTTTCGAGACCTGGGTCCTCATCCAGAACCCGGACAACGCGAGCGCGACGGTCCAGCTGACGTACATGACGCCCGCCGGTGAAGTTCCCGGCCAGCAGATTCTGCTCGCGCCCAGGAGCCGCTACAGCATCAACGTAGGCGAGTACATGCCGGACCTGTTCAGCGTGTCCACCAAGATAACCGCGGACCGCCTCGTCATCGCGGAGAGGTCTGTCTACTGGAACAACCGACAGGGGGGTCACGATTCCATAGGCGTGACTACGCCGTCCAGCACCTGGTACCTCGCGGAGGGCACAACCAACGGAGGCTTCGAGACCTGGGTGCTGATCATGAATCCAGGCTCCACCCATGCGTTTGCGCAGGTCACCTACATGACGCCGACGGGCGAGAGGCTCGGGCCTTTGGTTATGCTGCTGCCTGGAACACGCAAGAGCATCAACGTCGCGGACACCGTCAAGGACGAGTGGAGCGTATC
>JAENXM010000021.1 GCA_016649525.1 Actinomycetota bacterium | reverse complement strand
TTCACTTCGGACGTCGCTACTTGGGTGGCGAAGGCACTGGGCCCCGGGTCGGACGTCTTCGTGGTGGCTATGAACGACAGGCCCGAGGGCTACGACTACCCCCCTACGGTCCGCTTCGAGGTGCTCGCCAACTTCCCCAGGGACTACCACCGGGCCGCTGACTTCGTAAACCTCTCAAAGGTGGACCTCATCTGCCTCCAGCACGAGTTCGGGATCTTCGGGGGTCCCAGGGGCATCTACATAGCCGACCTCTTGAGGGATTTGAGGAAGCCCGTCGTCACAACAGTCCATACAGTGCTTCCCGAACCTGAGCCTGAGAGGCGCGAGGCGCTCGTTGAAGTCGCCGAGCTCTCGGATGCGCTGGTGGTGATGAGCCGGAAGTCGATAGAGTTCCTGGAGACCTTCTACGGCATCGACCCGGAACAGGTGCACCTTATACACCACGGCGTGCCGGACATGCCGTTCACCGACCCCGACGATTACAAGGCAAGGTGGGGCCTCCAGGGCAGGACGGTCCTGTTGACCTTCGGCCTGCTGAGCGAGAGGAAGGGCATCGAGTACATGATCGAGGCGATGCCCCGGATAGCCGCCCTTTTCCCGGACGTTATCTATGTAGTTCTCGGCGCGACCCACCCTCCCGTGAAAGCGCGGGAGGGTGAGAAGTACCGGTTCTTCCTTAAGAGAAAAGCCCGCGAGCTGGGCGTGGAGGAGAACGTCGTTTTCTACGACCGCTTCGTCACCCTGGAAGAGCTTACCGAGTTCATTGCGAGCTGCGACATATACGTTACCCCTTACCTGGAGAAGGACCAGATAGTGAGCGGGACGCTTGCGTACGCCGTCGGGCTCGGCAAGCCGATAGTATCGACCTCTTATTACTACGCCGAGGAACTCCTGGCCGAAGGGCGGGGGGTGCTCACCGATTTCCGCGACCCCGACGGCCTTGCCGGCGGGGTCATCGGCCTGCTGGAGGATCCCGGGCGCATGCAGGAGATGCGCAGAGAAGCATACGCGTTCGGCCGCAGGATGATATGGAAAGAGGTCGCGAAGGAGTACGTCGGGCTGTTCAGGAAGGTGCTTGCGGGAAGAGAGCTCGCCCCCGCGGCGCCGATTCACCGGCACCCGGTTTCGATACGCGACCTCCCGAGGCCGAAGCTCGATTACCTCATGCGGCTGACAGACGTAACAGGGGTGATGCACGGCGCCCACTTCGACATCCCCGACAGGTCAAGCGGGTATTCGGCAGATGATAACGCGATGGCCCTCGCCGCGGCGGTGTTGTGCCGGCTCCAGACGGAGGATCCGATGGCATTGGAGCTCGCCCGGACCTGCATCGGGTTCCTGCGGTTCATGCAGTTGCCCGACGGGCGGTTCCACAACTTCCTCTCCTATGACCATTCTTTCGCGGACGAGGTCGGGGGCGAGGACTGCCAGGGAAGGGCGCTCTCCGCACTGGGGCTTACCGTCGCCCTCGAGCAGAACGAGGGCATCGCCTCTTTCGCGAAGGCGATGTTCGACGACGCACTGCAGGGTCTTGAACTATCGTATCCCAGGGCGATGGCCTACTCGGTGTGTGGCTGCTACCATTACCTGACCCGGTTCCCCGGAGCGAGCCTTGTGTCCGCTTTCCTGGAGAAGTCGGCTGCCTCGCTGCTGAAGGACTACGAGCGAGGATCGGGACCCGACTGGAGATGGTTCGAGGACACGCTCTACTACGCCAACGGGCTGTTTCCCCGCGCGCTGCTCCTCTCTTACAGGGAGCTGAAGGAAGAGCGTTATAGGGAAGCGGGGCTGGAAAGCCTCCGGTTCCTCACGGATACCTGCTACGTGAACAGGGTCTTCGATCTCATAGGCGACCAGGGATGGTACCCGAGGGACGGAGAGCGGGCCAGGTTCGAGCAGTTGCCGATCGAGGCGGCTTCCCTGGCCGAGGCGTACATCGACGCCTATGTGATAGAGCGTGACGGACATTACCTGGAACTGGCACGCGCGGCCTTCGAGTGGTTCCTGGGGCGCAACGTGGTGGAAGCGCCGCTCTACGACTTCGCCGCGGGCAGCTGCGCCGACGGCATACTGGCCCACGGGGTGGACCAGAACAGGAGCGCCGCCGCCACGATTCATTACCTCCTTGCACTCCTTCGCATGGCTACAGCCCTGCATCTCGAGCAGGCTGATTCAGGCAAGGCCCTGGCGGGTAAATGACCCCGTACTATCTATCTGGTAGGATGGCTCTTTGAGGTCAGGCCTTTTCGCATCAGAGGGTGAGGAGCCAGTTGGCTGAGAAAGAGGAACCCCCGAAGAGCGGCTTCTTCAGCGAAGACGGCCTCGAATACATCGTCACCAATCCACGCCTCCAGCTTCCATACATAAACTACCTGACGAACGGCCGGTACTGCTCCTTTATAACGCACACCGGGGGCGGGTACTCTTTCTGGAAGCAGGCGCCCGCTTACGGCATAAACCTCTGGGCGCCGGCGCTCAACAACGAGCCGGGGCGGTTCGTCTACATCAAGGACGGGACCGACATCTGGACGCCTAACTGGATGCCGGTGCGCGCAGAGCTCGACTCGTGGCTTTGCAGGGTGGGGCTCGGTTACCAGAGGCTCGAGGCGGAGAGGGGCGGGGTGAGCGCGTGGATCTCTTACCTTGTGCCGCTGGATGCTGATCTCGAGTACTGGATACTGCACTTCATCAATGGCTCCGGCGCGCATAAGAGGCTCGAGGTCTACCCCTACGTCGAGCTGCTGCTCGGCCAGCACATGCCGAATATCATCTCTTACTATTCCAATATCCTCTTCAACCGCGTTTACAGGCGAGACAACCTGCTGGTGGCGGAGAAGACGTACTGGAACCGGGAGGCATACGTTCCTAACCGGGCGTGGCCTATAAAGGTCTTCTTCGCGAGCACATGCGAGCCGGAGGGCTTCGAGACGCTGCGCGACGAGTTCATAGGCCCGGGTGAGAGCACGGCGTCACCGCGTGCTGTGAAGACGGGAAGGCTTTCGAACCGCGACAACGACGGGCGCCCGGCCGTTTTCGCCCACAAGTATGTGATCGACCTGGAGCCGGGAGCCGAGGAGCGCATCATCATAGTGATGGGGGTGGCAGAGGAGGAGGAGGACTTCGAGAAGATCGACTATCACCTCGACCCCGAGGTCTACGAGGAACGCTTCAACGCGACGAACCGCTACTGGCTCGATATCGCCTACGGCGAGACCGCGTTCACTCCGGACCAGCGTATAAACCACTTCGTGAACATCTGGAACAAGTACCAGGCGAGGGTCTGTTTCTGGTGGTACCGCTCGGACGGCTCCTACTTCATATGCAGCGGGAACGAGACCTGGGGTTACCGCGACTCTGCCCAGTGCGTTCTCGGGGCCATCCCGCGCTTCCTGGAGGACGCGTGGGAGCGCATTCTCTGGCACATCGGCCTGATCCACTCGGACGGCAGCGTGGACCAGGGCTACATCCACGACCTGGCAATCTCATCGGGTACCCCCGGCAATATCGACGTGGCGATGTGGCTGCCCATATCAATATTCATCTATCTCAAGGAGAGCGGCGACCTCGAGCTTGTCGATGAAATGGTCCGGACATACGACGGCGTCGAGATGTCCCTGGCGGAGCTCGTCTACCGGATAATCGAGAACGTCTGGACGCGGAGGAGCCCACGCGACCTCATCCTGGTAGAGAAGGGAGACTGGAACGACGCCATAAACTACGCGGGGCGGGAGAACCGAGGCGAGTCGGTCATGGCGAGCGAACAGTTACTGTACATCTGCAGCGATTACCTGGAGCTCGCTTCGATCGTCAAGAGCGTGCCCGGCGTGAGGAGCGTGGAGAAGGTGGCGAAGTCCCTAAGGCGCGCGCTAGAGGAAAACGCCTGGGATGGCACCTGGTACATCCGTGCTACCAACGACGAGGGCGAGGTCATCGGCGGCAGCGGGAGCCCGGTCGGCGAGATCTTCGCGAACGCACAGAGCTGGGCGGTGATCGCAGGTCTTGACGGGGAAAGGACGAGGTCGGCGATGGACGCGGTAAGGGACAGGCTGCTGACGGACAAGGGATGCGCCCTGTTCCTGCCGGGGTGGAAGCAGCTGGATTACAGGGTCGGGATAATAACGCGCTTCGCTGTCGGGACCAAGGAGAACGCCTCGATATTCCTGCACGCGACGGCTTGGGCGACGATGGCGTGGGCCCTGCTCGGGGATGGTGACACGGCAATGCAGTCTTACAGGTCCGTCCTGCCGAACGTCCGTTCCCACGAGGATGGCGACCTGTACCAGTCTGAGCCCTATGTTTACGCCGAGTACATCATCGGCCCCGAGTCGGAGTACTTCGGGGAGGGGTCCCACTCCTGGTTCACCGGCGCCGCCGCGTGGCAGTGGCACGTGTTCTGGGGATACATACTGGGCATCAGGCCCGTTTACGAGGGGCTTCTCATGGACCCCTGCCTGCCGACCGAGTGGGAGGCCATCACCGCCCGCAGGTGGTTCAGGGGCTCCATATACGAGATCGAGATTGACAAGCCGAAGGGGATATCGAAAGGTGTCAAGCGAGTACTCGTCGACGGGGAGCCGATAGACGGGAACGTCGTGCGCCCGCACGGCGACGGAGGGGTCCACAGGGTCCTCGTCGAGATGGGATAGCGTGCAAAGATAGGGTCAGACCCCGTTTGTTGCGCTGGCCCCGCGCAAGGAGGATAAGATGAGCGAAATGAAGTTTGCGACCGGCACATGGATATACGGCACGGTGGGAGACCGCTATCTCCTTTCCGGGTACAGGGAGGGTCTACCGGTCCTCGAGCGGATCAAGAAGATGGCCGGAATAAAAGGCATCAGCGGCATCGAGATGATTTACTCGGCCGACTTCGACGGCGGGCTCGACGAGGTTGTCGAAGCGGTGCACAGCGCCGGGCTCGAGTGCAGCATCGTCGGCGTCGATCTCACCGGGGATCCCAAGTGGAAGTACGGCTCGTACTCGAGCAAGGACCCTAAGATCCGCAGGGAAGCGGTGGAACTCACGAAGGAGACCGTCGAGGCCGCCGCCGCCCTCGGATCCGAGCGCATAAACATCTGGCCCGGAGAGGACGGGCACGACTACCCTTTCCAGGTCGATTACTCTGAGAGCTGGTCGCTCTTCCGCAACTGCGTATCGGAGGTCGCCTCGTGTCGGCCTGAGGTCAAGATATGCATCGAGTACAAGCTCCGTGAGCCAAGGGTGCTCTCTCTCGTGGACACTGCCGCGAAGGCTGTGATCATGTGTCAGGAGACAGGCATGGAGAACGTGGGAGTGACCATCGACGTGGGGCACTCGCTCCAGGCCGGCGAGAACATATCCGAATCGATAGAAATGCTCGCCCGGACGGGCAGGCTCTTCCACGTGCACCTGAACGACAACTACAGGGGCTGGGACGACGACATGGCGCTCGGCTCGGTCCACCTCGTGGAGTTCCTCGAGATGATGTACACGCTGCGAAAGGTGGAGTACGCGGGCTGGCTCTCGGTGGATGTGTACCCGTACCGCGAGGACCCCGCGGCGGTGGTCGCGGAGAGTATAGAGTTCGTCAACGGCTTAGACGCGCTCGTCGACCGTATAGGGATGGACACCATAGATGCGGCCCTGCAGAACGACGACCCGATTCCCCTGCTTTCATTGATACGGGAAGCTACCCTCGGTTGATGCGAAAATGGAAAATGGTGCCTGACCCCTTTTTTGCACTCATGATGTAAAATCTGGTTAGGCGGATTCTTTCCTCCTGAAGGAGCTTTGCATGGGTGATGAAGAGGAACCGAGGCTGTCTCCTACGGCAAGACAGGTTCTCGGTAAGACCAGGATCCCGCACAAGTTCTGCCCTTACTGTGGGACCCGCAACGAGGCGAGAGCCGAGGCTTGCGAGAGCTGCGGGAAGAACATAGCCTGGATGAAGGTGCCAGAGCCGGTTCCCTACACGGAAGCCCCGAAGCAGAAGCCCCGTGAGCTGCCGGAGCAGCGCAGTGCTTTCAGCAGGAAGACGCTCATCATAATGCTCATCATCCTGGCGCTCATTGTCATCGCCGTTCTGGTACTTTTGCTGACCGTTGGCAAGAGCAAGGGGGCAACCGCCTGTTCTTCATGTGCCGCGTTGTGTATGGCCGGCTTGGTCCTGCCGTCCGTGAGAGGATGCGGGTGGCCGTCCGGCCGCTTGGCGAAGGGGGTCGTGCACGTTGAAGTGCCCATCATGCGGAAAAGAGGTCCCTGAAGGTAATAAGTTCTGTACCGACTGCGGTTCGCCACTGGGTGAGCAAACGACTTCGATGCCGCCGGTTCCGCCTGCAGGGGTTCCGGCTCCGGGCGTCGCGCCGGGCAATCGCAACACTCCCCTCATCATCCTGATAGTGCTCATCGCGCTGCTTATAGTCGGTGGCGCGGTCGCGGGCATCATCGTCTGGCGCGTGAGCGCTTCCGGCAGGCCTCTTGCCGATGTGAAGTCCGTTAGCCTTACGCTCGCTGACGGCGGTGAGCTTGACCTGGACAAGGTGCCTCTGGATAAGGAGCTCTCTCTCGAGGTGGGGTTCGTTGCCCGGTACAAGGAGAGCGGCGCGGGCACCCTAAAGGTGTCGGTCATCGACAGCGAGGGGACAGAGGTCGCCGGGAAGACCTGGAAGGTGAAGTCAAGCGATTCGCAGCAGACGAGGACGCTCGAGTACTCGATGAGCGAAGGCAGCGGCAAGCCCATGGAGGCCAGGGCCGAGCTGAAGGTGACAGGTGGTGACAGGACCGCCGAGGGCACCGGCTCGCTCACTTACAAAGCTGTCTCCGGCAAGGGCAAGAAGAAGAAGTTCGAGGAGGCGAAGGCCAGGGCGCTGGCGAAGCTCCAGGAGGCGACGGACGCGGTCAACGGCCTGCTGGCGCTCGGCATCGAGGCGAACGATCTGACGCTGACCCTGGACAAGGCGTACAAGGATCTGGATGTTGCGACGACCGAGGCCCAGGCAAACGCGATCTATGACACCGCCGTTTCGATAATCAACGAGTGCAACGCGCGTAAGGCGGCTTACGATAAGCAGAAGACGAGGGAGCAGGATATCGCGACCTGCCAGCAGGTCATGCTCGATTATGTAAGGGCGAACACCGGGGAGATGGCCAACCTGCACCTCGAAGGCTTCACCATGAACGACTCCGGCACCCACGCGGAGGCGACGGTCGTCGGCATCATCACCGCCCACTGGGACCCCGAGAACGCCGGCGAGGAGTTGAGGGCACGTATAGTCGCCAACAAGGACGGAGGTAAATGGGAAGTCATTTACTTCGGCTCGAGCGGGGAAGAGCCTTAGGCCCGGCCTCTCAACTTTAGCCCGGCCTCTCAACTTTAGCCCGGCCTCTCAACTTTAGCCCGGCCTCTCAGGCCGGGAACTCAGGCCGGGGAACGCGGGTCTGAGAGACCCGCCTAAAAAGGGCAGGTCGCGAGCCCGATTCGCTCCTTGCCGATCCGCCAGCCGTCCCTCGCGTTGTAATAGAGCCACATCTCGTCTCCTACCCGTTTGACGTCGAGCTGGTAGACGAACGCCTTCTTCCAGCCGTCCCCCTCCGGCTTGATGATGGGCTCGGGATAGACCCGCTCCCATGCCAGCCCGTCCTCGGAGGAAAGAAGAAGGATGGCAGAGCGCGAAAGGCCCTGGCTGTCTCTATATATCCCGTTGTGGAAGCCGTAATACAGGCCGCGCTTCTCGTCGAACATCACCTTGATGGCGCCCGCTGCGCGGTTGCAGTATGGATTGTCTTCGGAGGGAGATATGATCGGCTCACCCAGTTTCTTGTAAGGCCCCATTATCGAGTCGGCATGCGCCGCGCTGATGTGGCGCGGCTCACAGAAGCCGAGGTCCGGGAAGAAGACAACCCAGGCGCTATAGTAGAGGCGGTATCGTTCGCCGACCTTGACGAGGCAGGGGTTGCCTGCGGTCTTGACGATCCTTCCCTCCCAGGGAAGCCCGGGTTTGAGGACCTCTCTCATCTCGCTCCAGTTCCAGAGGTCGGACGACGTTCGTACCGTTATGTGTGAGCGGAACTGCGGCACCGGGAAGTGCTCGATGAATAGATAAAAGGTATCGTCTTCCTTGAATACGAAGGGCCTGAAGCCCGGCCCGATCTTACCCTCACGCCTCCAGTGTATCCCGTCTCCGCTCGTGAAGTGGTGTATCCCGAACAGGCTGTTCGCGAATAAGTGCCAATTCCCGTCCGGGCTCTCCTCCGGCAGGACGACAGAAGGGTCGCCGAGAAGGAACTCCCGCCCTGGCGGCTCGATGAGCGGGTTGTCGGGGTGGTCGGTCCAGTTCTTCAGGTACTCGCCGGTTTCTAAGGTCATCTTGGGCCCCCCGGTTCAAGGAATCTCGCCTCACATTGTTTTATATCATTTAATCCCGGCCGGATTAAGGGCAAACTCATTCATAACCCGGAAGGGAGGTTTAATGGACAAAAAGACAGACTGGTCGAAGGTGGCGGTAGTGGCCGGCGCCTGCATCGTTGCTCTCGCCCTGGTGGCGGGGGTCACCGTTGCCGTGACGCTTGCGGCTGACCGCGGCTCCTGCCGGAGCACGAGTGGGTCCTTGACGGGCCGGTCCCAGGAACGGTGCGACATGGACGCCGGCTGCATCGGCGGCCGGGGCGATGGGTT
Organism: Actinomycetota bacterium; assembly: GCA_016649525.1. Taxonomy (GTDB): domain Bacteria; phylum Actinomycetota; class Geothermincolia; order Fen-727; family Anoxymicrobiaceae; genus JAENXM01. The sequence continues at coordinate 5,021 of JAENXM010000021.1, read as the reverse complement.
GAGGTGTGCCGTTGGACAGGCGGATTGCCGCGAGGAATGCAGCGATTCCACCGGTAGCGGCACCCAGGGGCCGTGCGCTGGACAGGGTCCCTGCGGGACTCCCAGGTAGGCGTGGCGGACCGCAATGGAATAGCGTATCCTGTGGGCCTGATCTAATCTTAGTTCAGGCCCTGGCCTGTTGCGCTTGCAGGTGCCTCCGGTGGCTTTCAAAATGCCCGAATATAGTGCACCCGATTTCAACTCCGAGCCTTTCGCGACCGCTCCGGACGCGACCCTCAAACCGGTTTTGAAGGACGGGGTAGCCCCGGAGGGGTTCATGACACATTTGGTGCCAGGCACCGATGTTGCACCGATGTTGCTTCGGGTTTGACCCTTCGGTTTCATTAAGTTATAAGAGGTAATGCCGATTACCCTGAAGGAGGTTATCAAGTTGTCGTTTTTGAGGACGCTGGGAAGCTATATGGCGAAGATGGGCAGTAACAAAGAGCTGATGACGGGCCTCATGGAGGGCCTGGACCCGCGCGTCGTGGCAGAGGCTATAAACGAGAACGCGGGCATAATGGGGAACATAATGGCGAACCTCGACCCGAAAGCGATCGCGGACTCCATGAACGAGAGCATGCAGGTCATGGGAGAGGTGATAAAGTACATAGACCCGAAGGCGATGGCGGAGATGGTGAACAAGAACGAGCGGATACTCCCGCGGTTCGTGGAGAGAATCAACCCCAATGTATTCACCCGCAGCGCCGGTACCGTGTTCAGCAAGATGAGGTACGCGACCTACAGGCCGTCGATGTTTCAGAGTGCGGGAGAGCCTTCGGAGGAATAATCCTGGCTGAAGCGTATAATTAAATGCGTATCAGAACGGGGGCCCCTGAGTGGGCCTCTTTCGTTAGAGGGATGTAATGGTTACAAGGGGTGTAGGAAAAAAACTGGCAGTTGTGATGGCGGCGGGACTCCTGATCGTCGCCTGCTCGACACTCTTTCTCGCTGTGGCTCCGGCAAAGAACGTGCCGGTCGCGCGCGGCTCGGGTGTATACTCGGTGCCGGATACGATCAGGGTACTGATGCCGGACGGTTCGGTCAGGACAATGGAGATGGACGAGTACCTCAAGGGCGTCGTCCCCTCCGAGGTAGGTGCCTCCTGGCCTTACGATTCTCTCGCGGCCCAGGCTGTCGCCGCCCGGTGCTACGCCTCCACCGCTAACCGCCATCCCGACGAAGGCGCCAACGTCTGCACGACCACTCACTGCCAGGTCTGGCGGGCGGCGCACGACCCGCGGACTGACGTGGCCGTCGATTCAACACATAAGATAGCGGCCAGGTACAATGGCGAGATTATCTCCGCTTTCTACTTCGGGCACTGCGACGGGTATACGAGGAACAGCGAGAGTGTCTGGGGAGGCTATGTGCCCTACTGCCGCAGCGTCTCGTGCCCGTGCGGGTTCACGACGATGTGGGGGCACGGCGTCGGCATGTGCCAGGAAGGGGCACGGGTACTCGCCGCTGCCGGCTGGGGCTACCGCGACATCCTGAAGCATTACTACACCGGGGTCGAGGTAGGGAACACGGAGACCACGGCGCTCGACTGGTACTTCGCGGAGGGGACTACACGGCCGGAGTTCGTCACGTACCTCTGCCTTGCCAACCCGAACGGCGTCAACGCGGAGGTGACGGTCAATTACCTGGTGGAGGGGGGAGGGAATCAAAGCGTTCCCTACACCATCGGTCCCAACTCCCGCCTGACCGTCGACGCGTCAAAGGACATCGGCCCCGGGAAGGACTTTTCGACCCGCGTCACTTCGACCAACAAGGTCGGCATCGTCGCCGAGCGGCCGATGTACTTCAACTACAAGGATGCCTGGAGCGGCGGTTCCGATACCGTGGGGACTCCCTACCCTGAGACCACCTGGTACTTCGCGGAGGGCACGGCGAGGCCGGGCTTTGCGACCTACCTTTGCCTGGGTAACCCCGGCAACCAGGAAGCCCGGGTCACTATCACTTACTTCAAGGGTGACGGCAACACCCAGCAGCAGACCGTCAACGTTTCGCCGCTTTCCCGCCTGACGGTGCCGGTCAATGAAGTACTGGGAACCACGGACGACGCGTCTCACGATTTCGCGACCAGGCTTGAGGTCACCAACGGGGTCGGGATAATCGCGGAGCGCCCCATGTACTTCAACTACCAGGGGAGCTGGTCGGGCGGGCACGACGCAATGGGGACGCCGAGCCCGAAGACCACCTGGTATTTCGCGGAGGGGACGACGCGCCCGAACTTCGCGACGTTCCTGTGCCTTGCAAACCCATCCGACGCCGAAGCCGCCGTAACGGTCACATACATGGTGGCGGGAGGCGGGAATAAGGACATAACTTACGTGGTGGGTCCCCACTCACGCAGGACTATAAACGTCGTGAACGACCTGGGTGGAAACAAAGACTTCTCATGCCGCGTGGCTACGACGAACAATGTCGGGATAGTCGCCGAGCGCCCCATGTACTTCAACTACGGTGGTGCGTGGAGCGGCGGTCACGACGCTGTCGGGGCGCCCTATCCGAAGACTTCATGGCACTTCGCGGAGGGGACGACCCGCCCGAACTTCGCGACCTTCCTCTGCCTCGGCAACCCGACCGACAAGCAGGCTTCCGTCCTCGTTACCTACATGAGGGGCGACAACGTCACGCAGCAGCAGCCCGCGACGGTCCCCCCGCTTTCGCGCACAACGGTCTGCCTGAACGATGCCCTTGGAATCGCGGACGACGCCGCGCACGATACCGCCATGATTGTCGAGGTCACCAACGGGGTCGGGATAATCGCGGAGCGCCCCATGTACTTCAACTACATGGGGACGTGGTCCGGCGGGTCCGACGCGATGGGTTACTAGATAGCCTGAATCTTGCTTTTGCCCGCTAGATGGGCGAAACTCGTTGGATGGCGTACTGGCAGGAAGAAGTACCCCCATACCCCTCTCGCGAAAGGAGCACTCCCTTGAAATCCACTGAACCATTTCATAGTGCGCGTTGGGGTGCCGTAGTTGCGATAGCGGCGATCATCGCTATGGGCCTTGCGTTCTTGCCGGCCACGGGTGCCGTTGCACAGAACATGCCTGAGAAAAACGTAGGAAAATCAAGCACGGCGCCCGACGGCCTGGTGCAACACAGGCCTTACTAAGCGCCTGATGCGGTGGCGTGCTCGGACCCCGTCGGCGAGGAGTTCGCCGAAAATGTGGCGAGGATGTGTCCGCAGGAGTGGCTTCCGGACTCTCTCGTTCCTGAACGAAGGGATGAGAGCCGGATCAATAACGCTAGTAACGGGCCAGGCGGGAAAGGCACTGGCGGCTGGACCGCGATCGCCCGGCCGTACACCCCCTCCACGGACCCGGCCATCTCGTATCGTTCATATAGTTATGACGCGCTGGACTCCAGCGGCAGGCAGCACGTCGTCTATTTTGTAACAAGGAATACGGACGTTTCGCAGGCCCCCGATGCGCCAGGTACCGTAACCAAGGGCCTTGCGAACCTCTATTACACGGTCTACACAGAGGGCTCCTTCTCGACGCCCGTCCAGCTTACATCCTTCTCCGGCCTGGACGACACAGACGTTTGGATGCTCTGGGTCGATTCAGATGACTACCTCCACCTTGTCTACTCCAAGTGGACATGGGGCCGCGACTCATCAATGGCTCCAGGGTTATGGAATGCCTACCAGCACGAGGGGGAGAGCGTCTATTACCGTTACTGCTCGCCGGACGGCGTCTGGAGCTCCCCGCGCTGCCTGGCCGATTTCAGCGGTGCAGCCTGGGCGGTTCCAGGTGCCGAGTTCTACATCGCGGGAGACCGACTGTGCGGCGCGTGGTTGGAGGTTCTAAACAAGGAGACAGCCCCCGTCTCCACTTATACGGGCCGCGTGCTGTTCATAGACGGGGTAAAAGACGATTGGGGGACCCCATACACCATCAGAGCCTGGGACTATTCCAACGCAGTGGGGCAGCAGGAGCCGTACATCTACCCGACGATGGATACATCGCCCGTCACGGGGGAGGTTACCTTGGCCTTTTCCCTCAGGACTATCGGGGCGGCTGATGACCAGCATAAAATCGACATTTACGGAACGACTAGGGATTCCGCAGGCTCATGGTCTACAGTTCAGAACCTGACATCAGCGGCTGTAAATGAGGGCTGGTTTGCCCCGTTCATTTTATACAGCACTTCTGGGACGACCGCGGAGATCTGGGCCATTGTTGCGACATTATATACGGGTGACGCACTCCATGCTCCCATGTTCAATACGGTGCTTATCCGACATTCGGGCGCCGGATGGCAGGCGCCAATCAATGTTACCCGGGCCCCTGCCGGGAAGGTTGCGTATGCCGCGCAACTTGGCCGGGATCCGTTTGGCTGCTGGTCCGTATTGGTCTTGATACAAAATCTCCAGTGGAATCCCGCCGCCCCTGCGGGATGGACTACAGATCTCGGCGAAGAGATTCAGTACACATACGAGACGGGCAGCGGCTTTTCAGCCCCCGAAACCGTCCTGGCGTACCATGCCGGGCGGTACATGTCGTCAGTCTATGGAGATCTCGACCAGGACGGCCGTACACAGATCCTTTTCGAGACTCACTTCACGGACCCATACATAGGGACGGGCTATGGCGTCTACTATACGAACAATACGTCAGGTGCCGGCTTTTCGAGCCCACAGAAGATCAGCGCGGACTCGGACCGGGTGGTTGATGGCCTAATTTTGACGTGCCAGCCAAACGGGGACGTCCTCGCGTCGTGGCTCGAGGTCAAGGCCGATTATGCAACGGGCGAGCCGAAGGCCGGGGCTATCTACTCGAGGTGCATGAGGGGAGGTTCGTGGGGCGCCATCAAGAACATAACGGCGGTCCCGGGTAGCGACGAAATAATGCACGTTGAGTATTCAGTTATGGGCGGGTACTTCAATAACTATAACTACTACGACTTCAGCCTGGCGCAGTCGGGCGAGCAGCGGCTGATTTTCGAGACGGCCAGGTATAACA
>JAENXM010000186.1 GCA_016649525.1 Actinomycetota bacterium | reverse complement strand
GGAGGGAGGCGCCGACTCTCCGCCTTCCCGGTATGGGGTTGGATCGCCCTTTATTATGTGGCGCTCTTCCTCGTCTACCGTTTCCTGCTGTTCGGATATATGACCGAGATCCTCGATAAGCAGTTGCTCGGATTCGGTGATACCCTGGCATTGACGGCCGTGCTCGCCGGCTACCTTTTTATGTGCGCGGTGCCCCCCTTTATCCAGGGCCGGAGGAGCTACTATCACCCTGTCTGGAGAGGGATCGAGTCCTTTGCATGTTATGGCGCCATAGCGCTTATCCTGGGTTTGATATTTACCATAATAAAAGAAGACGGATGGTCGGCCCTGAGCGGGATCTCGGCGGGTGGTACTATATGGGCTCGCGTCGGCTCTGTGGTCGTGCTGTTAGCGGTGTTTATCGCCGCGGCATGGTGGGGCAGCAAGACGGCTCCTGAGAAGAGACGGCGCATCAGGAGCAAGAGCAAGGGAAAGAGCCAGGCCGCTTCAGGCTGAGAGCGAAAGCCGGGACGAAGGTTGCGACAGCAACTTTGCCGCCGCAGTGCCCTTTACTTGGAATCGCCGCGGTCGATGTTGTCGACCATTGCTATGATGAAGTCCAGCGCCAATCTCAGCGAGCGGGGATCGATGTTGTCGTAATCGTCCTTTACCCATTTGAAGTAACGGGGATAACGCTTCTCTTCACGGGAGCTGATGGTTATCGCTTTGCGACCGCGGGAAAGGAGTTGGAACCCCTCGCTCACATACAGGCTGTTCCTCCTGAAACCGGCGCTGTAATGTGCGTGGACTTCTGATATATGCTTCACCAGCTTGGTGAGCCGGCGGCTGGCACGGAAGGGTATCAGGCGCCCCTCCCGGCTGTAACATATCGGGAACCCTCTGCCAACGCCGTCGATGATGATGAAATATGCGCCCTTGAGTTCGCGGCGGTACTTTCGTATCAGGCGTTTGGCTCCCAACCCGCCGGCGTCTGCGGCGGCGGTTGAGACCAGCCAAAGGTCGATATTGTGGGGCTGGCGGCGGGAATAAACGCGCGCCAGTTCCATGAGAACGGCGACTCCGGAAGCATTGTGGTTTCCTCCCGGCGTGACCTGGGCGGTTGCTGCCTTGATCAACAATGCAAAAAGTGACAGCGCGGGAAAGATGGCCAGGAGAAGGCCAATGTGCCAGAGCAAAGTCAGCGTATCCTTCTCCATGCTCAGGAGATAACCGCCATAGGCCACGGTGAAGAGCATGAAGATGGCGGCCTGGCAGATGAAATCGACGATAAAGGCGACGCGGAGCAAGTTTATTATCCCCGGGCGATAATAGAAGGCGGTGTGCGGAGAATCCATATGGGCGATCAGCACCACCTTCCTGTCCGCATTGTGAAGGGCGTCGATTTTAGTCAACACGTTCCCGGTGCGCCGGCGTATCTGCAGCAGGGTAAAGGGGCTGCGTCCGTACTCCTCGAGGAGAAAGAAGAGGAAGCTCAAACAGATGAGCAGGTAGGAGATATGGCTATTAACGGGAAAGATCAACACCCCGATAACGGGAAAGAGGTGGACGAGCATCTCGCTCCAGGCAGTAGTCGCGGGAGTCCGGAAAGCCTGAGTCTCGGCTGACATGCCAAGGGCCTTGAACTCCCTTGCGATGAAATGACCGGCCGATCTTTCTCCCTGGCTTCCCGGCGGGCGAGGGCCGATATCCCGTGCCAGGTGTCGTGCCGGCCAGGAGACCCCCTTTTTCCTCTGTCTTCCCCGGCTCCCCTCGCCCCCGCTTACCGTATGGTGCAGTATGGGATCGTTTCCTTCCACGACTATGCTACCCTTGTGTCATGCGGGACGCTCCTACATAAATAAAGAACAAGAATCCGGCCTGCCTTCAAGCGGCCTGTGCCGACCGTGACTATCATACAATATTTCTACAAACCGACACCCCGTACCTGCGTCCTCCTCCGCCAGTAATTGTACCTTCGCACGGGCTGCACAGGGCGAACCGGCGGACAGCTTCGAGGGAGAGACCTAGCGCCCGAACCGTCTCGAACACGGATACGGTGGAATCCCTCTTATTCATTGTTCCCGCAACGGTGCAAAAACCACGCCCTTGCGGCTTGTCGGAAGGGTCGGATAGAATTCAGGTATGAGCAAAAGGGTCGTCGGGGGTGGTCCGGCCGAGTCCCCGAAGTCCTTATTTTTTTAGGACCGGTGTAGAAAGGGAGGCATGGCGATTTGGTGAGGGAGGATAAGGACCTCGAGAAAGACATCCAGTCGATTCGGGAGAAGGCGCAGAGACTCCAGGAAGAGCTCGAGGAGAGCGAGGCCATAGACGTGTTGGAGGAGGCAGCCCTGGAAGTGGAGCGTTTCGGCGGCGAGCTGGAGGATGCAGGGTCATGAGCGAGACGCCGTTGCTGGATAGGATCTCCGGCCCCGAGGACTTACGGGAGATGGACTACGGGCAACTGGTAAAGCTGGCCGAGGAGATACGTCAGGTCATCGTGGAGACCACCGCGAGGTGCGGAGGCCACCTGGCGCCGAGTCTGGGCGTGGTCGAGCTGACCATCGCCTTACATCGTGTATTCCGCAGTCCTCGTGACCGCATCGTCTGGGACGTAGGCCACCAGTCGTACGCCCATAAGCTCCTGACCGGGAGGAAAGAGGAGTTCGCCAAGCTCCGCTGCCTGGAGGGATGCAGCGGCTTCCCGCGGCGCGATGAGAGTCCCCACGATGTGAACTGCGCAGGCCACTCGAGCACTTCCATCAGCTATGCTCTCGGATTGGCCATCGCCCGAGACCTCAAGGGGGAGGACCACCATGTGGTAGCGGTGGTGGGCGACGGCGCCCTCACCGGCGGCATGGCCTTCGAGGCCCTGAACCAGGCCGGCCACCTCAAGAAGAACCTCATCATCGTGCTCAACGACAACGGCATGTCCATCTCGCGCAACGTTGGGGCGATGTCGACGTACCTTACCCAGTTGCGCCTCAACCCCAGTTATATGCGCATGAAGGACGAGGTAAAGGAGATCATCGAGAGCGTGCCCTTCGTTGGGGCCCCTACCGATCGCATCATCCATTCCTTCAAGGAACGCCTGAAGAACTTCCTCATCCCCGAGTTCATCTTCGAAGAGTTGGGTATCCAGTACGTGGGTATAGTGGACGGGCACGACATCCAGGCAGTGGAGAGGGATCTCAAGCTGGCGACGGCGGCCGAGGGGCCCATCCTCATTCATGTGCTGACCCATAAAGGCAAGGGGTACCCCCCCGCGGAGAGGGATCCCGATCTCTTCCATGGCCTGGGCCCCTTCGACCCGGAGACGGGAAAGACGCTAAGCAAGGTGGAGGCGCCTTCCTTTACCTCGACCTTCGGGCGGGTCCTGTGCGATATGGCCAGAGTGGAGCCGCGACTGGTGGCTATAACAGCCGCCATGAAGCTGGGGACCGGATTGGACGATTTCGCCAGGTTATTTCCGCGGCGTTTCTTCGACGTCGGCATAGCCGAGCAGCACGCGGTGACTCTGGGAGCAGGATTGGCCCTGGGTGGATACCGGCCCGTGGTCTCAATATATTCAACCTTTCTCCAACGAGCGCTCGATCAACTGATCCAGGAGGTCTGCCTGCAGAACCTGCCGGTGATCTTCACCCTGGACCGGGCGGGGCTTGTGGGTGAGGACGGTCCCACCCACCATGGGGCTTTCGACCTCACCTATCTGCGCATGATGCCCAACATGACCGTAATGGCACCATGGGACCAGGAAGAGCTGAGGGATATGCTCTGGGCGGCTCTCCAGGTCGATGGGCCCGTCGCTATCCGTTACCCGCGGGGCGCGGGACGCTCGCAGGAGATAGGCCCCCAGACGCGACCTGTCGAGACCGGTAAGTCGATAAAGGTCAGAGATGG
>JAENXM010000214.1 GCA_016649525.1 Actinomycetota bacterium | reverse complement strand
CTTCGAGGTGGACCACGTCCACAAGGGCGCCTCCGTTTACGGCGGTAAGGTCGGCGAGAAGGTCGCAAACGCCGCAGTGTCCGCTGCCGACGACCCTTCGATACCCGCGCTCTGGGGCTCGTACGACTTCGATGACGAAGGGACTCCGTCCGGCGAGACCGTGCTGATCGAGGAAGGAATCCTTCAGGACTACCTCTACGGAAGACACGAGGCGATGAAGGACGACAGAGAGAGCACGGGGAACGGGCGCAGGCAGTCGTTCCGGTTCTCACCTATACCCCGCATGAGCAACACCTACATCAAGGCGGGCGAAGCGGTCCCGGAAGATATAATCGCATCGACAAAGCGCGGACTGTACGCGCGCAAGATGGGCGGAGGGCAGGTCGACCCTGTAACGGGCGACTACGTCTTCTCTGTTTCGGAAGGTTACCTTATCGAGAACGGGAAACTCGGACCCCCGGCGAGAGGGGCGGTGCTGATCGGAAACGGCCCGCAGACCCTGGAGATCATCGACGCGGTCGGAAACGACCTTTCCTTCGAGGAGGGGACCTGCGGCAAGGACGGCCAGGGCGTCCCCGTCACGACCGGCTGTCCGACCTTCAGGATATCAGAGCTCACCGTGGGCGGCACGGAGCAATAAGAGGGGAGATAGAAGTTGATAAAGAAAATCGACAACCTGGGCAGGGTGGTGATCCCGAAAGGCTACCGGGTGATGCTCGGGATAAAACCGGGCGACCCGCTGGACGTCGAGGTGGACAGCGGCCGGCTCACGATCCAGCCCCATACCGACGGGTGCACGTTCTGCGGCGCGCGCGGAGCCCTTTCGGCTTTTATGAACAAGAACGTGTGCCGGGAGTGCCTTGCCAGGTTGAGGGCTACTCCTGAGATTTGAGTACCTGGTTGTAGAGCACGCGTCGCGACAGGCCGGGTATGTCTCCCGCGAGCCGGTCCACCGCGTCCTTGAGCGAAAGCCCCTGCTCACGAAGTCGCCGGACTTCCTCGAGCGCCTCGCGCTCGCTCAACCGCACCTCTCCGCTGAACCCTTCCACGACCAGAACCAGTTCTCCCCTTGGAGGTGACTCCAAGAGCCTCTCCCTGACCTCCGAGACCCTGCCCCTCATGACCTGTTCAAACCTCTTTGTCAGCTCCCGCGCACAGGCCATCTTACGGTCCCCGAGCACTTCCTCGATGTCGGCGACCGTGTCGGGTGCTCGAGCGGGGCTCTCGTAAAATATCAGCGTCCGGCGGTCGGAAGCCACATCCTCCAGTGCCTTCCGGCGCGCCCCCTTCTTCCTGGGGAGAAAACCTTCGAAGGCAAACCTGCGTGTTTCAAGCCCGGACACGACCAGCGCGGTAAGGGCCGCGTTCGCACCGGGAAGAGCCTGCACCTCGATTTCCCGCTCCAGGCACATTCTCACCAGGTGATAGCCGGGGTCGGAGATACCGGGAACCCCGGCGTCAGAGACGAGCGCCACGCTCTCGCCCTGCTCTATCCTCTCGACGATTCTCGCGCCGGCCTTCTCCCTGTTCTCCTCTCTGTAACTGATCATCGGTGAGTGGATTCCGTGGCGGGTGAAGAGCCTGCGGGTGCGGCGGGTATCCTCCGCTGCCACGAGGTCAACCTCGCGCAGGGTATCGAGTACCCTTAACGTGACGTCCTTAAGGTTGCCGATCGGCGTGGCGCAGAGGTAAAGCACGCCCAAGCCGCGTTTGTCACTTTCCATTGTTTGACCGCGGAACCGAGAAGTACATCGCCCTTTCGCAGATTATGGGCTTGCTCCCGGTGAGCGCGGTTGAGAACTCCGTGCTCGACATACCCGGTACGGTATCAACGTGGACAGTATAGCGGCTGTAGGGCTCGACGGTGTAGCCGGCGGGGACTATCCTGCCCTCCGGAAGCAGGTAGTTCACATCGACCGTGACCTTTTCGTTGTTCGGGTTCATGATGAGCACGTACGTGTCGAAGTCGCCGCCCGTATAACCCTCGGCGAGATACCAGTACTTCGCCGACCCCGTGACACCTGGCGCGTCACTCCCGCCGGGCCTGCCGTTGCTGACGAAATACATCGACCGCTCTACGATGATACCGACGTCCGACTCGACGTATGTTGAGACCTCCGCGTTCGAAAGCTCGGGAATATCGTCCACGTGGATGGTGAAGCGGGATTTCGGCTTCAGGGTGTAGTCCTCCTGGAAATTCTTGCCGTCGCTTCGCATGAAGGTAACTCTGGCGAACCCCGCGTTCTCGCCCGGGTTCTGCAGCAGGACGTACTCGTCGAACTGGCCTCCCGTGTAGCCTTCGGCGAGATACCAGGTCTGCGAAGGCTCAGATATCGCCGTAGACGCGTTGCCGTCGTCGCGGCCGTAGTAGTTGAAGTACTGCGCCCGCTCCACCACGACAGGCTGCTCGCTCGTTATCTTTGTCGAGACCTCGGCGCTTGCCAGCTCCGGTATGTCATCAACGTGTATCGAGAAGCGGGAGTGCGCCTTCACGTCATATTCCTTCATGACATTCTGCCCGTCGGAGCGCATGTACTCGGTGCGGACCTTGCTGTCGACCGTTTGCGGGTTCTGGATGAGGATGAACTCATCGAAGTCGCCGCCCGTGTAGCCCTCGGCTAGATACCACGTCTTCGAGGTGGCGCTCGCCCCCACCGTGTCGCTGCCCCCGAGCTTTCCGCGGTACTCAAAGTACATGGAGCGTTCCGCGACAATCGGTTGGTCTGAAAGCATACGGACCGAGACCTCTGTGTCCTCCAGGCCCGGTATGTCGTTGATGCGGACCGTGTACCTCGAGAAACCCGGGACGCTGTAAGTGACGTTTATGACCGAGCCGTCGGGCTTCATGTAGTCCGTCGCCACCGAAGCGGTCCCCGGATTCGGGTTCATCATCAACATGTACTCATCGAAACCGTTCGTCGTGCAGCCCTCCGCCAGGTACCATTCCTTCTGCGCCTGGCTGACGCCCTGGCTAGCGTGACCCCCTGTGATGGGCGGCGGGCCCGGTGGCGGGGGCGCCGGAGGTTCGTAGTGATGCCCGATGACGTCTATGCGGGTACCGTTGGGCGCCCACTTGTAAGCCCACTCCGCGTCCTTGACGGCCTGCCGCACGCACCCGTGCGAAGCCTTGTGGCCGAGGCTGCCACCGCCGGTCCAGGTCCCCGACTTGGGGTCGTACGGAAGCGCGTGCATGCCGATATCGGGGGCGAACCCCATCCACCAGTAGCAGAGGACGTCCCCGTACATCTCGGAAACCAAGCAGTACTCGTGATAATCGACTTTGAAGACCCCTCCCGGCGTCGGATGGGAGTCGATACCTGTGGAGCAGAGGTGCGATTTTACCAACACTTCGTCCTCGAGGAAGTATATCCGCTGGTCGTAGATTGAGATGATTATTCGCTTTCCGGCTATTCCACCGGAGTCGCGGCGCTTCGGCGGGAGCACGCCGCTGGCGATATCTGTCGCGCCGATTTCCAGGCCATCGCGCCCCACCAGCGAGACCTTGTAGTAGTAGGTCCTACCG
>JAENXM010000268.1 GCA_016649525.1 Actinomycetota bacterium | reverse complement strand
TTCTCGACCTTTCCCCCGAGCTCGTCAGCCATAAGCTGCATGCCGTAGCAGATGCCGAGTACTGGTATGCCCAGTTTGAAAAACTCGGGCTGGACCCGTGGAGCTCCCTTCTCGTAGATGCTGGCTGGACCGCCGGAGAGTATCAGGCCGCTCGGCTCGAGCGATCTCAGTCTCTGGAGCGGGATGTCGTGCGGCACTATCTCGCTGTACACCTTGCACTCGCGCACCCTGCGCGCTATGAGCTGGGCGTACTGCGCGCCGTAATCGACGACGAGGACGGTATTCTCGTGGGGAGCGGTCATTTGCCCATCCCCACGTCCTGGATTCTCTGGATCGACTTCCCCTCGGTCTGGAGGGCGGGCGCCACCATGACCTCGGCGCGCTGGAATTCCTTTATGGTCGCGTAGCCGCACGTGGCCATCGACATCCTGAGCGCCCCGAAGAGGTTGAGGGTACCGTCGTTCTCGTGCGCGGGGCCGCTGACGATCTCCTCGAGCGTCGCGACCTGGCCGACCTCGACGCGCGTGCCGCGTGGAAGCTCAGGGTGGAACGTGGCCATCCCCCAGTGGAAGCCCTTGCCCGGCGCTTCGAGAGCCCTCGCTATCGGCGCTCCCATCATCACAGCGTCAGCCCCGCAGGCGATGCACTTCGCGATGTCACCGCCTGTGCGGAGGCCTCCGTCGGCAATCACGTTCACGTACCGGCTGGTCTCTTCCATCAACCTTGAGCGGGCGGCCGCGGCGTCGGCGAGGGCGGTCGCCTGTGGGACGCCTATGCCCAGGACGCCCCTCGTGGTGCAGGCGTGTCCGGGACCGACTCCGATGAGCACACCGACGGCGCCGGTCCTCATGAGGTGGAGCGACGTGTGATACGAAGCGCAGCCGCCGACAACCACGGGCACGTCGAGGTCCGAGATGAACCGGTAGAGGTCCAGCGGCTCCCTTGTCTCGCTGAGATGCTCGGCGCTTACGACGGTCCCCTGTATGACGAGTATGTCGATGCCGGCCTCGATCGCGTACTTGTAGAATTGTTCGACCCTCTGGGGCGTGAAGGAGCCCGCGGTCACGACACCCGAATCCTTTATCTGCTTGACCCTCTTCTCGATGAGCTCCGGCTTGACGGGCTCTTCGTAGATCCTCTGGATGCCGCGCGTGGCGACTTCCTTCGGGAATGACGCTATCTCTTCAAGGACAGGGACCGGGTCCTCGTAGCGTGTCTGAAGTCCCTCCAGGTTGAGCACTCCGAGACCGCCGAGCTTGCCTACTGCTACAGCCACGTCAGGGTCAACGACGCAGTCCATGGCCGAAGCGAGGAAGGGAAGCTCAAACTTGAAGGGACCGAGCTGCCAGGATGTGTCGACGTCCTCCGGGTCGCGGGTCCTGCGTGACGGCACGATCGCTATGTCGTCGAGGCCGTAGGCCCTCCGTCCCGTCTTCCCCATTCCGATCTCTACTTCCAAGTACGCCTCCGGTCGCTGCGGGTTCTGGGGGCCGTCGATATTGCTACATATTTAACCACGTACGGTTTCACCGGACAAGGATTTTCGCATTGGTGCCTGACCCCATTTTTGCATGGCACTGAGGGCGGGTTCAAAACCCGCCCTCGAGTGACAAACAAACTGCAGCGCTTACATCGGGGGCATTCCACCGGGCATGCCGGGCATCATCTTATCTTCCTCCGGATTGTCGGCGATGAGCGCCTCGGTCGTGAGCAGCAGCGCCGCGATACTGGCGGCGTTCTGCAGGGCCGAGCGTGTCACCTTGGCCGGGTCGATTATGCCGGCGTCCATCATGTCCACGTACTCGGCGGTGAGGGCGTTGAGCCCCATGCCTTCCTTGAGACCCTTCACCTTCTCGACCACGACAGAGCCCTCGAGCCCCGCGTTCGTCGCTATCTGGCGGAGCGGCTCCTCGAGCGCCTTCTTGACTATCTCGGAGCCTGTCCTCTCGTCGTCCGTCATCTTGGTGGCCTTGATGGCGTTGACGTTGTTAAGCAGGATTACCCCTCCGCCGGCGACGATTCCCTCCTCGACCGCGGCCTTGGTTGCCGAGAGGGCGTCCTCGATGCGGTGCTTCTTTTCCTTGAGCTCGACCTCGGTCGCAGCTCCAACCTTTATGACGGCCACGCCGCCGGAGAGCTTGGCGAGCCTCTCCTGGAGCTTCTCGCGGTCGAAGTCGGAGTCGCTCTTGTCGATCTCGTTCCTTATCTGGTTGATGCGGCCCTCGACCGCCTTCGAGTCACCCCGGCCCTCGACGACGATGGTATCCTCCTTGCTGACCTTGACCTGGCGGGCCCGTCCGAGCATGTCGAGCGTCACGTTCTCGAGCTTGATGCCGAGCTCCTCGGATACCATCTCGCCTCCGGTCACAATCGCTATGTCCTGCAGCATCGACTTGCGGCGATCGCCGAATCCGGGGGCCTTGACCGAGACGCTTAGGAACGTCCCGCGGATCTTGTTGACCACGATGGTCGCGAGCGCCTCGCCCTCGACGTCCTCCGCGATTATCAGCAGAGGCTTGCCCGCCTGCATGACCTTCTCGAGTATCGGCAGAAGGTCCGCGACCGCGGATATCTTCTGGTTCGCTATCAGGATATACGGGTCGTCGAGGACTCCTTCCATCCTCTCGGTGTCGGTGACCATGTACGGGGAGAGGTAGCCCTTGTCGAACTGCAGGCCCTCGACGACGTCGAACT
>JAENXM010000243.1 GCA_016649525.1 Actinomycetota bacterium | reverse complement strand
GTTGCAGATCGTCGAGAGCCTGCCCTGATAGTTGTCGCATACGTGTACCAGCCCTTCTTCGTTAGCCTTTTCGAGTATCTTCAGCACCTCTTCTTTTGTGATCTCCCGCGCCATTTCCTGCTCCACCATGTACCGGCCCATTGTGCCGAAATGGAGGCAGTTCTCGAGCGTATGGTCACATCCCTTACCGACGTAGCGCCTCATCTGGCGGCAGGGGCAGTGGGCTACGGCCATGAACGATACCTCGTCCAGCCTCTCCTTGAGCGCATCGAATGGGAGGACCTCTGAGGAGTCCTTCAGCGACTCCGAGATGGGGATGACCCTGACTAGCTGTGTGCCTCGCGCAAGTTCCTGCCCGAACCCCTCGAAGAGGTACTTCACCCAGAGAGGCGCCAGGGCCCGCGTCATCTCTGTATCCTTACCGGCCCAGAAGGGCGTCTCAGAGAACCCCACAATGCTCGGAAGGAGCCTGTAGATCCTTTCGGCACCGGGCGGTTGGTTCGTGAAAACGGTACCGCGCCTGGCCATCCGTGTGAGGATGCCCTCGAGCGAATCCGCCTTTTCCGGGATGACCCCCTTCAGTTCATCGAGCGTCTTCTCCTCGAGGGTGAGCCTGAGGGCGACCTCCGCTTCCTCCCCCGGGAAGAGTATCTCGAGGATTTTTATAAGAATCGGAGACTCGGGGACGCCTACGATACCCACATCGAGATGTTCCGCAAGCTCCTTGTATGTTTCCTCTTCCATTCTTGACTCCTAGTTCTTCGGGATCAGCGACATCAAATATTCCCACACCTCGAGCGTCCTGTCGAGCGCCGCCCTGTCGTGCTGCATGCAGGAGTACATGCGCGTTCCCGCCAGGGAGTTGAGCCCCTGGTTCGTCGCCACCATCTGATATTCCTCGCCCAGGTCTTTCCTGGTCATTATCTGGTTCAACGGGTCGGGCCCTTGAAGGTCGACCGAGAAGAACGCCGTGGTCACGTAGTGCATGATGGGTCCGTAGTTGTACACGAAGAACGGCAGGTCCTCCCGCGTAGCGAAGAGGTTGTTCAGGGCATCGGTGAGCTGGTTCGCGTAATCGGTGGCTTTCTTGACCGCGTCGTGCTCCTCCATCAGCCTTATGGCGTGATAGCAGGCGCCGCACATTATCGGGTTCGCGGCGAGCGTCCCTCCCAGGTACGGCTCCCGGGCCAGTCCTGCGTCGCATATCTCCATGATATCCTTTCTACCGGCGACCGCGCCGGCCGCCGGATATCCGTGGGCGATGATCTTGCCGAACGTCGTAAGGTCCGGCATGATATTGAAGTACTTCTGGGCGCCTCCCATGTCCAGCCGGAAGCCGGTAACGACCTCATCGAATATCAGAAGCGATTCATAAGCATCGCAGAGCTCCCTGCACCTCCTGTTCCAGTCGGGATGCACGGGATGCACCCCGGACTCACCGCCGACCGGCTCCAGGATGATCGCCGCGACACCGCCCTGGTCCTTGCTGTCCTCAAAGGCCTTCTCGAGCGCGTCGAAGTCGTTGGGCATGACGTCTATCAGGTGCCCGAAGAACTCGACCGGGATCCCCTTGCTCTCGAGCGGCCCTGTTCCCGGCAGGTGAAGCGAATAGACCATCTGGTCGGACCAGCCGTGGTAGCTGCCGCTCACCTTTATCACCTTCATCTTCTCGGTATAAGCGCGGGCGATACGGATCGCGGCCATCGCCGACTCAGTACCCGTCTGCAGGAAGCGGACCATCTCCACTGACGGTACGTGTTTTATTATCTCCTTGGCCGCAAGTACCTCGTACTCGGAGGTCAAGCCCGTGGACGGGCCCTTCTCCTGAATGATCTTTATGACCTCGTCATCGAGCGGGTCGAAGTAGTGCCCCAGGATGATCGGGGCGCCGCACAGCAGGTAATCTATGTACTCGTTCCCGTCGATGTCCCACATCTTGTAGCCCTTGGTGCGGTCCATCGCCAGCGGGAACGGGTTCGTGGTGCTCAGGTTATGCTCTACCCCGCCGGGGATAACGTTCTTCGCGTCCTCAAAAAGCGCGAGCGACTTCTTGTGGGTCTCGTAGAAGCGCTTCTTTTCCTTCTCGAGCGCGTCCTCGGGAATCGGATGCACGTCGGTGGAGACCACATTTCTCAACCTCTCCATGATCTCTTCGTATTCCATCTGCTCTCACCTCTCTATTTCATCTGCCGTGAAACGATCATCCAACTCAATGATTCTACTAGAATCCACTCAAAGTGTCAGACCGGGTAGGCAACCTTCGTCACAGGTCGACCACCTCTTTGGTGGCAACGACGGTCTGATTTCAATAGTATGGTCAACGGAGGCATAGCGGCCATGAAACGGAGTGAGATAAACAGACTTATACAGAGCGCGGAGGCCTTTATCACGGAACGTGGGTTCCACCTCCCGCCGTTCGCTTTCTGGGCACTGGCAGACCGGCAGGATGAGTCTGATAAAGCCGACGAGATCCGCCGGCAACGAGTATCCAACGGCGGATTGAAAGGAGCATAGATAATGAAAAAGCCATGGAGCGCCCCGATATTCAACGAGCAGGACTTCCCTATCAGCATAGTCCGCCTTGCGATCCTCAAGGGGACGGGTATCGACATCGACGAGCTGAAGGAGAAGCCTATAATCGCAGTCGCGAACTCGTTGACCGACATGAATCCCGGCCACATGCACCTTCGCGCGCTTGCCGAGCGCGCCAAGGAAGGAATACACGCGGCAGGAGGTATCCCTTTCGAGTTCAACGTGCCGGCCCCATGCGACGGCCTTACGGAGGGCAACGAGGGGATGCGTTTCGTCCTCCCCCAGCGCGAGCTTATCGCCGATATCGTGGAGACTCACGTGAGAAGCATGCTCTTCGACGGTATCGTCATGATCGCGGGGTGCGACAAGATCATCCCCGGAATGATAATGGCTGCTGCGCGGCTCGACCGCCCGACTATCTTCCTGCCCGGCGGCCCCGGAGCCTTCCAGATAAGGTTCTCACCCAGCATGAAAGGGACCGTCAACGACCAGG
>JAENXM010000251.1 GCA_016649525.1 Actinomycetota bacterium | reverse complement strand
GCCTGAGTAAGTCGCGGGCACTTGGCCCGCAGGGAGGGAGGTCTGAATGGCATCAGAGAACAATGCCCAGGGGGATGGTGGAAGGCTCGACAACATTCTGGCTGCTTTACAAAAATCCGCTGACAAGACCGTCAAGTATTTTACATGGACCTTTGTCTTCTACGTCTTGCTCATCGCGGTGTTCGCTGTTTTGGTGC
Source organism: Actinomycetota bacterium (assembly GCA_016649525.1). Classification (GTDB taxonomy): domain Bacteria; phylum Actinomycetota; class Geothermincolia; order Fen-727; family Anoxymicrobiaceae; genus JAENXM01. Next base: position 2,689 of record JAENXM010000251.1, on the reverse strand, counting down.
TGACGTTAACAAAACCTGGCGACATCGGCATCCTTGTCCTTGTCAGCCTGGGGTTTTTAGGGATGTGGATATCTCCATTGAGGGGACTGAAGGGCAGCGGCGTGGGTATCGGCGGATTCCTCAGCCTCTTTCACCTTCCACTCAAGGGTCGAATCGAGGAGTTAAAAGACGCGAGCGGGTGGAGCAGCCCTGAAGAGCGCTTGCGCCGCGCCGAAGAGTGTTTGGATCATCAGGCGGCGGCGGAAAAGGAGATGAGGGCCTGGCCCAACCGCCTGCTCAGCCTCGTGGTGATAACCGTAATAGACCTCCTTATCTGGTTGTGGGGGGGTGAGTGGGTGATGGCGTTGATCAACCAGTGCATCGCCATGGTCGTGAGCCAGGCCCATATAACCATGGCCTCTACCGCATCGTTGAAAGCCCTGGAGTCCCTGCGAAGCCGGTCGAATTAGAAGTTGAAAGCGGGCGGGCTCCAGGCCGGGCTTCTAGCAGGCCTGAGAGGCCCGCCTAAAGGGAATATTGAGCTTTGCGGATCCGGGGGCTCGAACATCTCTCCGCCGGACTATGACCCGGTCGTCCGTACGAAAAACGGTGTCGTGATGCGGATCGCGCCGTACTCGCAGAGCTCCTCGCAACAGAAGCACCGGATGCAACTCTTCAGGTCCACATGCGCGAGGCCGTTTTTCACGGTGATTGCCTTCCTGGGGCATATTTCCGCGCACCTGCCGCAGCCTGTACAGACATCAGGCAACGGCCGGGGCCTGGCCGTGAAGTGGCGGCTGAGTCGCTCGGTCAGGAGAGCAAGTGTTCGCTCGCTGAAGAAGTTCCTGCTCGGGAGCTGAAAGTCATCGATCGACAGGTTCTGCCTGTCGTCCCCCAGTACATCGAACCAACCACCCTCTCCGGGGCATACGCCTCTATCGATCGCGGCTTTCAGCGGCCTGCTGTCCTCCAGCTTCAAACCCGCCAGCTCCAGCACCAGGGTCTCGAGCGCGAATGCGTTTCGTCCCGCCGCGATGAATCCCAGTTTCCTTTTGCTACCACTGCGGGCGCCCTCGCCCTGCATTACCTCCACCGCGTCGACGATGTGGAAGGCCGGCCGACAGGCCAGGTGAATGTCCACGACCAGATCGGCGAAATCGCGCTCATCTTCGAACCTCGAGTGAAAGCTGAACTTGGTCATTCCGGGAACCGTGCCGAAGAGGTTCTTCACAGGCCCGGTGACGTTCATATAGCGGTGTGTCTTGAACTTTGAGACAGATACCAGGTGGTCAGCCTCCATCATGGATTTACACAGAGTGAATCTTTTCATCATCTTTCCGTCGGGAAGGGAGACCTCTGCCACTCCAGTGTCCATTGCGAGTTCCGCTGTCGTCTCCTCTGCCACAACCGCGAGCCCGGTCTTGCCGTAGACCCTCTTGAGCATTGCCCTGGTAAACGGGCCTCCAGGGCAGTCACCGACTATGACCCTGTCCGTTATCCGCTGGAACTCCTTTACAAGCGCCCGCATCACCTCGGGGTGGGTGACAACGGCGGTGTCCGGAGATGCGGCGATGACGTTGTTAGCCTTCAGGAAAACCGACTCACCCGGAGCCACGATACTGCCCACCCCGCCCAGTAACTCCAACGTTCTCCCGACCGCTTCCCTTACAGAGTCACGGCTGTAGTCATGACACCCCGCAAGAGAGACCTGATGCCTGTCCAATATTCCTCCGATGGATTTAATATGTCGTCGGCTCGCTTTTGCGCGTCGCTTTTTTCTTCCGGGCGTCGAGCATTTTAAGCGCGAGGGCAATGACCACAGCGCCGAGATACGCACTGAACACGACCTTCAGAGCGAAAGACGAACCACCGGGTGATGCGAGGTCGGTGCCTATGATCACTGCCTTGATGTAGATAAGAAGGAATACAGCGTAGTTTATCCGGTGTATATTCCTCCACACACGGCTCAGGCGGCGCCTCTTCAAAGCTGCGAGGATGGTTACAGCGAGCAGGGCGATCGGATCGGCCCTATAATCCAGATTTTACTGTAGCTTGGCAAATAGTCATACGTGATGATTATTACGCCGTGGGCGAGGGCCAGCAGAAATCCCGACATCCCCGTCATGCGGTGAAACGCCATGACCCGCCTTGCCCTGAAAAGATTATATAAGCGACGGCTCATTGCCCCGGTCATGATGTTCCAGAAGATAAGGGTAAAGGCCAGTAGCCCGGTGAGCCTGATAGCGGTTGAAGTAGCAGAAATAGTTGCGGTTCCGGAGGTTACAAGTACTAACGGGGGAACGGCGAGTGTGGCCGCTGCAGTTATGAGCACCAGTGTCTGTGGCAATATCCTGCGTATATCGATCTGACTCATCTTTGCCTGTGGGTCTACAGAAATCGTTGAGGCTGCATCACGGACTTGAAGCACGTAACAATATCTTGCCGGCGAATAACCTCATTCGCGCCCGGGAGGTATGCTACTGAGCGAGCCTGCCGACCACGGGTTCACCCTCGATGTAGTCTCGCATACGTGGCGGCGACTGATTCAGGACGTCGGACAGGTCCTTTCCAGCCATTGCGTCGAGGTTGCACGGCGTGTGCTCACCATATTCCCATTTTGATTCTCCGGTTACGTCGTAAACAACGCCGTCCACTGCCACGTAGGCCCGGCGACCTCCTTTTCCATCAAATTCGCTCAATTCCTCAAGAG
>JAENXM010000047.1 GCA_016649525.1 Actinomycetota bacterium | reverse complement strand
GCTTCGCGCGCAACGTACCCGGCTGGCGCCTGCTGGCGGGGAGGTGACACTTGTACGACCTAGTCGTCATCGGTTCAGGCATAGGCGGTCTCACCGTGGCCGACCTTCTCTCCCGGCGAGGCCGAAAAGTGCTGGTCCTGGAGCAGAGCAGCCGGCTCGGGGGCTGCTGCGCGTCCTACGACCTGAACGGTCATAAGTTCGATGTCGGGGCCATCTTTGTCCTCTACAAGGAGCTCTACTACCGCTTCTTCGAGATGATGGGGCTCAGCCTCGATGACTACCTGGAGATGGATCTTCTGGACCCCGTCTACGACATGCGGTTCAAGGACGGCAGCGACATGCTCCTTCCCATGGACCCAGACGAGGCGGCCGAAGCTATCGCGATGTTCGCGCCGGCCGACCGGCAGGGGTGGCTCGACTTCTGCCGGGACATGAAGAAGGTCTGGGACGCGGTCAAGGTACTCGTCGACCGGCCGCTGCCGCCGCTCGAGGAGTTCGGCACCGCGCGCCACCTGGCGAAACGAGCGGCAAGCCTCAAGCTCATGCAGGCGATACCGACATTGCTCCGGCTCGCCCTGACAAACCAGGACGCCGTTAACCGCCGCTACATGCGAACCGAGAAGGCCCTGACCGTCGTATCCTTCGAGAACCTCTTCGCCGGGCTTCCCGCGGACCGCATAAGCGGGCTCTTCGCCGTGATGAGCTACCTCTCACACGAGGGATACTGGTACCCGAGGGGAGGAATGGGCTCGATCCCCGCCGCACTGGCGCGAATCGCGCTGGAGAACGGCGCCGAGATCCGTACCAGCACCCTGGTGACGCGGATAGTCGTCGAGAACGGGCGGGCTGTCGGAGTAGAGCTCGACAGCGGCGAGACCGTCCCTTCGCGGCTGGTCCTCTCGAACGCGAGCGCCATCCCCACCTATCTCGACCTGGTCGGCAGAGAAAACCTGCCGGCGAAGTTCGTGCGTGCCGTCGAGGGATATACCCTTTCGATACCCGCGCCGATGGTCTACTTCGGCCTCAAGCGCAGGCCCGAGCAGATCCGGTGCCACTTCACGGTGATGGTGCCGCCCCCCGGGCAGCTGAACGCCTACTGGGACGAGTATTACGCGGAGGGACTGATGCCGCCCCTCGAGGACCTCCCTCACGGCCTTATCTGCCCGAGTGTGACCGACCCCTCTCTCGCGCCGGAGGGAATGTTCAGCCTGGGGATGCTGGCCGCCAGCCCTTACCATCTCAAGTACCACGACTGGAACGAGTTGAAGCCGAGCTTCATAGAGGAATCCATGAAGTACCTGGACCGTACGATACTCCCGGGATTCTCGGAAATCGTAGCGGAGAAGGACATGAGGACTCCGGTGGACTTCGAGCAAGAACTACTCCTGCCGGAGGGCGCGATATACGGCCTCGAGATGAGCCTTCCGAACCTCGGCCCTTTCAGGCCTTCCTGGCGGTCCCCCGTTATCGATAACCTTTACCTGGCCGGCGCCAGCACCAACCCGGGTGGAGGGGTGCCTCTTGTCATGATCTCCGGGATAAACGCTTCAGCCTGCATTGTGAGAGACAAACGATGGTGATTCAATAGTGGGGTCATGTCTTGAATCGTGAATTCTTATTTAGACCGGGCTCTCAGCCCGGTACAGACCCAACATATTTAGACCGGGCTCTTAGTCCGGTACAGACCCCGGCCTGAGAGGCCGGGCTAAAACCATGAGAGGCCGGGCTAAAACCCGTAGGAACCCATGGAACCAATCCTCAGAGATAAATACGAGACGATAGTGGTAGGGGCCGGAATAGGCGGACTCACCGCCGGGGCGATCCTCGCCCGCGACGGTATCGACGTGCTGGTGATAGAGCAGGCCCACCAGCCCGGTGGATGCTGCACCTCGTTCCGGGTGGGGGACTTCACCTTCGACGCCTCCGTCTCGTCCATCAAGGGCTTCGGCGAGTTCGGCTTCCACATCCAGCGGACGATCTTCGACTTTCTGAACCAGCAGGTCGAGCTCATCCCCCTGGAGAGCGCGTACTCGATGTACTTCGGAGAGCAGAGAGTGGATTTCTATCACGACCGTCTCGCGTTCACTTCGGAGCTAGGCGCGATGTTCCCGCAGTCGTCAGGGAGCATTCTCTCTTTTCTGCGGGAGCTAGACCACCTCTACCACGCGGTGCTGGACTGCTCCGGGCCTCCGAGGCCGACGGCCGATGAGCCGGCAGGCCGCCGGCTGAGCCTGCTCGCCCGCCACCCCTTGAGCCTGTTCCGCGCCTCGCGAAACAGGCGGGTGAGCGCCGACCAGGTCTTTTATCGTTATCTGGACGATCCCCTTGCCCGTTCCTTCTTCGAGGCGGACTTCATGTACAACACCGGCTACCACATGGAGGAGCTATCCGCGCCTCACGCCGCGATGGTCGTGATGGACCGCCACTCGGGCGGTACGCATTACCCAATAGGCTCATCGCAACAGATCCCCGACCGGCTGGCGAGGAGCATAGCCGAAAACGGCGGCCGCATCCTCTACCGCACTCCCGTCGAGGAAATCGTCGTGGAAGCCGGACGCGCGACCGGTGTCCGCATAGAAGGCGGGCGGACGGTCCGCGCGGAGGCGGTGATCTCTGACGCCTCGGTTCGGGATCTCTACGGCGGTCTCGTCGCGGCGGAAAACCTCAAGCCGCAGACGATCGAGTGGGTGTCGTCTCTCGAACCGACCCCCTCCGTCATCGCGGTCTATATCGGGGTCCCCGAGACCCTGATACCGGAGGACTTCAATGCGAACACCGTCCTCGTCGACGAACCCGAGCGTGAGCCCGGGGACTTCATATCGATCAGCATACCCTCGCTCCTGGACCCCAACCTCGCTCCCGAGGGGTTCCACTGTGTCTCTATCTACTCCGTGACCGAAGCGAGAACCTGGCCGTCCCCACAGGACCCGAACTACGGGTCCGGGGGTTACAGGCGCCTCAAGGAGGAGGAGGCGAAGAAGTTGCTCGAGAGGGTGGAGAGACTGCTCCCGGGTGTCACGGACGCCGCCATCGAGAAGCGTATAGCCAGTCCCTCGACCTTCGAGCGGTTCACCCGCAGAGAAAAGGGAGCGCTTGCCGGCCCCCGGCTCGGCCCGGAGCCTTTTCCCGCCGCTCTACCGGGCGCCGTAACAGAGCTCAAAGGCCTTTTCCTGGTCGGTGACTCGACCTTCTTCGGGCGCGGCGTGGCAGAGGCCGCGGCGTCCGGCCTGAACGGGGCGACCGCCGTGCTGCGCTACCTGGGCCTCAACCCACCGCGGTTCCACCCCGAGAAAGAGAGCTTCGTTCTGGAGACGGTGCCCGTCAGACCGGAGATATCCGGTGGGAATGTTGTCGACACGCTCTCGGCGGTCCTCGAATCCCAGAGGTGCCTCCGCTGCCCGGACGCACCGTGCATCTCAGGGTGCCCGGCCGGGGTAGACATCCTGACCTTTGTCAGGCTCATCGGCGCGAATGACTTCCCGGGAGCCGCTCGCGCCATAAGGGAAAGTACACCGCTGGGAGAGGTCTGCGGCCTCGTCTGTCCCGCCGGTCGCCTCTGCGAGCTTGCCTGTGTCCGGTCCGAGACCGACACCCCCGTAAAGATCAGCCAGCTCGAGGCACTGACCTGCAGTTTCGTCCCCGAGCGCGAGGGGTGGCCCGAACCCTTCCGCGATGCGCGCAGGGAAAAAGTGGCGGTCATAGGGTCCGGGCCTGCCGGTATATCCTGCGCCTACTACCTGTCCTTGCTCGGATACAGGGTCGAGATCTTCGAAGCCGCCGTCGAAGCTGGAGGCCTGCCCGCACAGATGATGCCAGACAGCAAGCTCGACCGGCAGGTCCTGGAAAGGGAGATCGAGGGCGCGCTCAGGGACGGCATAGAGTTCAGGGGCAACACCACCTTCGGAGAGGATATCAACCTCGAGTCGCTCTGGCGGGAAGGGTTCAGCGCCGTCTTCCTGGGCACCGGTCTCGGGGTGATGCGCATGCCCGAAGTAAGCGGGACGGACCTCCCCGGGGTGATTGACGCGCTTTCGTTCCTGGGCGCCGCGAAGCGCGGGGTCAAAAGAGAGATGACCCCGAAGGTCGCGGTCCTTGGTGACGGTGACATCGCAGCCGAGGCAGCACTTCTCGCACGAGAGCTCGGCGCCGAGGAGGTCTTCCTCATGACCTCCTGGACCCTCGAGAACTATGAATCCGAAACAGGGCGGGCGGAGGAGCTGGAGAGCCATAAGGTCAAGATCCTCGCCGAAAGGGCGCCCGCCGAAATCGTGGGAGATGGCAGGGTGACCGGCCTCAGTACCAGACCCGCCTCCGAGAGTCCCGGTGAGGAAGAAACCGGGTGGCTCGAGGTCGGAACGGTCATTATCGCGGCAGAGCGACGGCTAGACGAATCGCTTGCCGGGTACCTGAAGGTTCACATGAAGCTTACTCCCGAGGGCACCGTGAAGGTTGACGAAGAAACCCTCATGACTTCGAGAGCGGGCGTCTTCGCCGGCGGGGACATCGTAGGCGCCCGGGGCCTGGTCGTTTCAGCGTGCGCTGACGGTCGGAAGGCCGCGCTAGGCATACACAGCTACCTCTCCATGACGCCGCGGTCCGCCGAGCCAGGCGAAGGGGAAGCCTCCTGATCGATACTCCGCACCACCGCCAGGGTGACTTCGCCTGTACGCTGCAGCCCATCCATGTTGATCTTACCCACCGAATCCCTCGAGCTGTGGATGAAGCTGGCGGCTGACACGAACCCGGTAGCTTCTATACCGTGCTTGTTCCACGGCATGTGATCCGCCGCAGCACCGACGGGCAGGTAAAGACCCTTGATCTCAAGGCCCATGTCCGACGCAGCCTTCCTGGCAAGCTCGTTCAGGTATTTGCTCGTGTACCGGGGTGGAAGCTCGAAGGCGGTATTTATGAATATGTTACCCCCGGTAGAAAAAGGCATGTCGAAATTGAGCATGTAGGTCGGCCTGGCCTTCAACTCCTCCTCGTGAGCGAGCAGGTAGTTTATCGCCCCGCAGAGACCTACTTCCTCACAGCCGAAGGACGCGACGAGCACGTCGTAGTTCTCGAGCGGCTCGTTCGTGAGGACCCTGGCGGCTTCCAGTATCACGGCCTCGCCGGACGCGTTGTCGAGGGCTCCCGCGGACCGGTTCCCCGTGAAGTTCAAAACCAGCAACATCAGGCAGACCGCGGGAAAAAGGCTCACGAAGAAACCCGCGCGGCTCCCGAAGGCATCGGCGCCGGCGAGCGACATTATCCCAACGACCACCAATGCCAGCCCGAGCAGTATCGCCGTGAAGAACCCCACGATGTAGAGTCCGGCCCTCAACACCACCGGCATCAACTGACTCTTCGAGTCGTAGTGCGCGGATAGGATGATCGTCCCTTTCGGATCCCCTCCCTTGATCTCGCCCAAGAGATTCAGCGACTTCCTTTTGCCCCCGGTCGCCCCGAAGTGCTCGAAGGCAGCGGACCACTTGAACCCAAGGTATATCAAAACCAGAAGGACGACACCCGGGATTATAGAAAGAGAGGTCCCCCACAGGTAGGTGAGGGAGCCGATGATGCAGACGATCCCCAGAAGAAGGCAGACCACCGGAAGGACCACTGTCAGCGGGGTGCTCGAGTAGGTGAACTCCTCGGTGCGCATGGGCACGCCTATATCCTCGCCCGCGCTCTTTATGTATTCCTGGGCCTGTTTCTCACCCGGAGTCCCCGGCAACCTCTTGATCGCCGCGAGTTTCTCAATGTGAGTAAAAGCGCGCTCGCCGTCGAATGCCTCCCCCATGAAAACCCCCCCTGTTCGAGCAAGTAGTGATTATATCAACTGCTGGTAGACAGGTCTTAAACCCAGACTTTCTTCTGCCCAGCTCTTTTTTTTTGGACACCCGTTCCTGATAATTGGTGTTGGGCGAACGAACCCTGGAGAGGGCATTGGACTTTGGGCGTATTTTTAAACTGGTCTTTTTCTTTGTGTTGGTCGTTGCTGTCGTTACGATCCCTATCGCCTGTGGGAGCCAGCCGGGGCACGAGGGCGACGACGCCTCCGAGCGGGAGTTCAAAGCCCGCGAGGCTATTACTGACGCGCTTGCCGGGGACAGGTCCCTGGATAATGACACAGTCAATATGATCCAGAGAGTGAAGGGAGGCCAGTACGCCCTCGAGAACGCGCTCAACGACCTCGTGGACCAGACCCACACCCTTCTGGCGCTTATAGCAGCGATCTCCGCTCCCTCAAAGCTCGAGAACAAGGCGCTCGCCCAGGCTCAGCAGCTCACCGCGGAGTACCTGCGCAACAGGGTGCACCAGCTCGAGGCGTCCCTTTCCGCAAGAACGCCGACGGAGTTCGAGGCCCTCTATAATCAGAGCGGACCCGCGCTCGACACGGCCAGAAGCCAGATACGCGCCCTCCTCATCTCCTACGACCCGGAGCTCGAGAAGTTCCTACCTTAATGCAAAAATGGTGCCTGACCCCATTTTCGCATTTTTTGCATTTGATATACTTATACGGCATTTGCCACGGCAAGGTCAGAATGCCAAGGTTTAGCACGAGTCCACGGACAGAACCAGAAAGGAAGGGAGGATATGGAGATTCTCGAGAAGAAACGCAGGGTTTTCGTCCTGGGAGGCGGCGTCTCGAAGTTCGCCGCGGAGAGAGTGGACGGCAACATGCGTGACTGGATCAATGAGGCGGTCCTGGAGGCGCTGGGAGATTCCGGGGTCCATATCGAAGACATCGAGCACAGCACGACCAGCTACTTCAGCGATCACTTCGACAAGCAGTTGAAGGCGGGGGCCATCTTCCACGACAACATCGGCATGTGCCCCAAGCCGAACGTAAGGGTAGAGGGCGGCGGCGGCACGGGCGGCCTTGCGATTCGTAACGCCTATGCCTACATAATGTCCGGCCTCTGCGACTCAATGATAATCTTCGGTGCTGAGAACATGGGGCGGCAGGTCCCCTCCGACGTCGCTCAGCAGTTCATCGCTCTTGCCTCCGATACCGACTGGGAGGTCCAGGTAGCCGGCTTCTACATCGCTTACTACGCCATCATGATGGTGACGCACATGGAGAAGTACGGCACCAAGGAGGAGCAGTTCGCAATGGTAAGCGTCAAGAACCACCGCAACGCCATGCACAACCCCAAGGCGCACTACCCAATGGATATCACGGTGGATGACGTGATGAACTCCAAGATGATCACATACCCTTACAAACTCCTGGACAACTGCCTCCTTTCCGACGGCGCAGCCTCGCTGATCTTCGCGACAGAGGAGTGGGCGGAGAAGCACTCGAGCGTCTGGGAGGGCAAGCCGACGATAGAGGTCACCGGCACCGGCTGCGGCACGGACTTCATGCGTATAGCCGACAGGCCGTTCCCCTACCCCGGCATCACTCACTTCCGCGGGAAGCGCGCGGCCGGCGAGCAGGCCTATAAGATGGCGGGGGTGAAGAACCCTCGCGAGGACTTCGACTGCTTCGAGGTCCACGACGCCTACTCCGGGGTGGAGCTTGTGAGCTACGAAGACCTCGGGTTCTGCAAGCCAGGCGAGAGCGGCCCCCTGGCCGAGAAAGGCGTCTTCGACCTCGGCGGTGAACTGCCCACGAACACCTCGGGGGGTCTCATCGGTTTCGGACACCCTGTGGGCGCCACCGGCATAGCGCAGGGAATCGAGGTGCTGCGCCAGCTCCGACAGGAAGCCGACCCTAAGCGCCAGGTAGAGCTCAACGCGAAGCGGGGCGGGATGGACTCCCACGGCGGCACGGGCACCTTCTGCGTGATCAACATCTTCGAAAGGAGGGATTGAATATGGGGCTGGAACTGGTAAGCAATCTTATGGAGGTTTATACCGCCGAGGACCCCATGGCTTTCGACCATCCGGAGGGTGACCCCTGGGCGGACTTCCGGGAGATAATGCGCATCGAATGGACGATGGACTTCAAGTACAAGCATGTGCTCGGTAAGTACTCCAAGTTCTTCATAGAGCTCGCCAACAGGAAGTTCCTCGCCACGGAATGCAAGGGCTGCGGGAAAGTCTGGGCCATCCCCCGGCCTCTCTGCTCCGACTGCCTCAGCATCACGCGCTGGAAGGAGCTTTCGGGCAAGGGGACCCTTGAGAGCTATTCCGTCTCCTATTTCGTCCCGGCCTTCATGGAGGTGGAGATCCCTTACATACTCGCCATGGTCAGGCTGGACGGGGCTGACACATTGTTTACCCATCAACTGCGGAACTACGGCGAGCTCGATAATATCAAGGTCGACATGCCCGTCAAGGTGGCTTACGCGACCGAACCTGTCGACCATCCCATGCTTCTGATGCACTTCGAGCCTGCGTAGACGCCGGCACGTCAGAAGCACGGGGTTGACGAGAATCGGAAGCGGCCCATACCGCAGGGCCGCTTTCCTTTTTATCTGGAGTATCCGATCGAGCTCGTGCCGCCGCCCCTGTTGTTCCAGTAGACAGCCCTCTCGCACGCGACCGGTTGCGAAGACTCGACACGGATCGAGAGGTTACCCGTGTAGTGATCGTTCATCCTCAGAGTCCTGCGCTGAGACGCTCCCAGGGAGAACTCGCTGACCCTGCTCTCCCCTCCCTCGCGCATCGCGTAGACCGAGACAGCCGCTTCCCTGTCTGTCGGGTTCTGCACCAGGAGCCAGGTCTCGAAGCCGTAGGCCGTGCATCCCTCGGGAAGGAAAAACTCTTTGGCCGGCGCAGTCATACCGATGGAATCGTGGCCGGCCCTGCCGCCGCCCGCGGGCCAGAACATGGAACGCTCCGCGACTACAGGGGTATCCGAGTGGACATGCGCCGAGACGTCGACGCCAGGGGCTATGTCGTTGAGCCGGACCGTCCTCCTGGACTCCGCCGGGACGAGAAGGTCCGCCCTCGCAAGACCGAGGGTTCCCCCTGCTGTCGTCATCAGTTCGAGCGTCACGTTCGCCTGCTGCCCTCCGGGATTCGAGACGAGAACGTACGTCTCGAAGCCGGAGTGGGTAGCGCCCTCCGCGAGGTACCAGTCGGTTGACGTCGCCTTGACCCCTATCGAGCCGTGGCCTCCTCTCCGCCCGTCCCAGTACATCGACCGCTCGACCACCACGGGGCGGTCCGAGTTCACCCGCACGGAGACGTCATCCGCTGGTATATCCCTTTTGACCTCAACCGTTTTCCTCGACCATGCCGGGACGACGACGGTCGGTCCCGCGACCGGACCCTTTGACGTCATGTAGGTCAATGTCGCAGCAGCATCTACCGTACCCGGGTTCAGTATCTCTACCCACGTCTCGAACCCGTAATCGGTGCAGCCCTCGGCCAGGTACCATTCGGTCGCGCCCGAGTCGGTACCTATCGAGTCATGGCCTTCGATGCGGTCGTTCCAGTACATCGCGCGCTCGACGTAGACGGGGAGGTCCGAGCCTACGCGAACGCCCGCGTCCTGCTGCCATATATCCGCGTTGGCGTTCACCGTCAGGCGGGAGCGTGCGGGGATTACTGTCGGTCCCCGGTTCCTGGGGCCGTCGGCGGTAAAATAAGTGATATAGACGCTTACGGGCTGGTCGTTAGGGTTCGCCACCAGTACCCAGGTCTCGAAACCATAACCTGTACACCCTTCGGCCAGGAAATATTCATACGGAGTATCGGGCGGCGGCTCCGGCGCGACCCCCTTGTAGACATTCATGCGGCCCTCGTCCATCGTGACCTGTTTGCCGGCGGCAGCCAGGACGTTGTAAGTGCTCAGAAGCATCTGGTGGAAGGCGTTGTAGTCAAACCCGCTGCAGGGCGTACCGTCGGAGTAACTGTGGTTCGCTCCGGGATTCTCCGTGTTAGTGCTGTTGGGGTCGTGCCTCCCCCATCCGCTCACCGGCCACAGGACATACTTGCCGCAGTAATAGTCGAGCGCAATGGGGTCCTGGCTCGCCACGAGCCTGTCGAGCCTCACGGTGGCGTTGTAAGGAGCGCCTGGGCCGCTCGCGCCGGGGCACACCCAGATCGCGTCAACGATGTTGAGGTCGGGGTAACGTGCAAGAAGCATCATCCTCCCCATGAAACCCTCGGTCTGCATCGGGCCGTGCGGTGGGTAGTCCGTGTTCCTCCAGCGGTCCTGCACACCCATGAAGTGTTTGACAGAGGCTGTCACCCCCAGCCCACTGTGGCTCTTGAGCACCGGCACGTTTATGAACTTGACTCGGGCGTTGTCGTATCCGGCACCGTTCCAGACACCATATCTGAGCGATACCCGGGTACCGTACACCGTGGTGAACTTCGGGTAGCCGACCTCCTGCTCGGGGACATACACGTATCCGTCTCTCGTGTCACCCTGCGAGAACTCGCTGACCACGCTCGACTGCACCGCGGTCCAGTCGCAGACCGAGACCCTGTGCCTCCCCGCGTACATCATTGCAACGTCATTGAATGACTGGCCGCGGTCCTCCGCGTTACACCTGTCCGGATTGCGGTTATCGGGCCTGTTGTCCATGAAGGATGCCCACTGGCCGTTCTCCACGATGGCGACCTCACCGGTG
>JAENXM010000330.1 GCA_016649525.1 Actinomycetota bacterium | reverse complement strand
TTTAATAGTGGTTAATAAGTCACGTTTCAAGACCTGACCCCTAGATTAGAGCAGAGGCTGCTCGCTAAGCTCTACGGCTAGGTCAATCTGGTCTTTGAGGATGGCCGGCAGGCCCTCGATATCGACGTGCAGAAAGCCGCGCACGATCGTCGCCACGGCCTCGTCTTCCGAAAGCCCGCGCGCCATCAGGTACTCTACCTCCTCGCGCGCGATCTTCCCGACCGCGGCCTCGTGCGACATGTCGACGCCCGCTACCTTGCCGTCGAGCTCCGGTATCGCCTGGATCTCGCCGTCGCCGGCCAGGATAATACCGCGGCACTCCAGGTGAGCCTTTACGCCCTCGACCTCTCCCACGAGCAGGCCGCGTGAGACGATCTTGCCGCCCGTGGTCAGGGCTCTCGCTACTATCTCGCAGCGGGTCTCCGTGGCAGAGAGCACCGCGCGGGAGCCTACGTCCATGAACGAGCCGGGCTGGGCGAAGAGTATCGAGTTGAATCGGGCGGTAGCGCCCTCGCCGACCAGGTAGGCGCTAGGGTATAGCTGCAGCGACTCCACCGGGTTGAGGCAGATGTAGTTGTTCAGGAAGACGCCACCCTCCTCGATACGGATCGCGCTCCTGGGCCGTACCGCCACGTTCTCAGCCCAGTTGTGGATCATCGAGAACGTTATCTTCGCGTTCTTCTTGATGTAGAACTCGCTGATGCCGATGTGCAGGCCGCGCGCCTCGGGTGAGTCGGTCGCGCACCCGGTTATGATGTGGAGCTCGGAGCCCTCCTCGGCGATGATTATGTTGTGCACGTTCTGGTTGATGTCGCCGGCCTTGAGATAAAGGCAAGCCTGGACAGGGAACACGGTCTTCGTGCCGGGTAGCGACCTTACGAAATAACCGTTCTGAAAATTGATCTCGGCGCTCGCGGTATACTTATCGGTATCCACCGGCACGACGTTCCAGATGTACTCGGAGAGCCAGGGGTAGGTCTCGAGCGCCTTTCTGGTCGAGGTAACCTCGATGCCCTCCTGGGTGGGAGCGGCGTGTATCACCGACCTGTCAACCTGTATGAAAGAGCCCGAACGCTCCGCTCCAGTGACGTCAATCCCCGCGCTGAGCAGGCGCTCACGGTCGACCACGTCGATGTCGCCCAGTTCTTTCTCCTCGTACTCGGGGGCTTCGAGAGTGTACTTCTCGAGGTTGATATCCGGGCCGTACTTCGCCGTTTTTTGCTTTGCCGCCTCAGCCTTCTCCCTCACCTCTGACACGTCAGACACCCCTCGTATCCACGCTCCCTGATGCCCTGCAGTATCTCGTGAGGGTTGCCCGTGCACCAGATCGTATTGTTCACGAGGACACAGCCCCTGTCGGCCTCCACGTAATCCAGTATGTATCCCGAGTGCGAGATGATGAGGCCGGCTTTTTTCCTTGTCCTGTGCAGGTCTTTCTGGAGTAGTGTCCCTATCGCGTTCCCGATCAGGCTGATGTTTACGAGGTCCACGCCGGACTCGGGCTCATCGAGCAGGGCGAGGTCCGGGTCCTGGGCGAGAAGCTGAAGGAGCTCTGCCCTCTTTATCTCCCCGCCGGAGAAGCCGAGGTTGAGGTCGCGGTCCAGAAACTCTCTGAAGTTCAGGCTGTCAGCGAGCTTCTCGAGGTCCTGGCCGTCCCGCTCGATTATCTCCAGCATCTGCTTCACTTTGAGACCCCGTATCGTCGGTGGACGCTGGAACATTATCCCTATGCCCCTGCTCGCCCGCTCGTTTGCCGGCAGGCGCGTGATGTCCTCGCCCTTGAAAAGGATCCTGCCGCTTTCGGTTTTATAAGGGCCGAGGCCCATGATAGCCATGAGAAGAGATGTCTTCCCTGAGCCGTTCTCGCCGAAGAGCATTCGAGTCTCGCCATCGGCGATGGACAGGTTGATGTCCCTTAGAAG
>JAENXM010000284.1 GCA_016649525.1 Actinomycetota bacterium | reverse complement strand
TTCAGGAAAATGGAAATTCGCGAGTTTTGACGAGATCTGGGCAATTGTCAGAGCAACTGCTCTCGCCACTGTCGTGATCTTCGTTAGCCTTATGTTGATCGGCAGTTTAAGAGCGTATGTTCCCGTCAGTGTCGCATTGACGGGAGCCGCCATCTCACTTCTGGCTCTCTTAGCTACTAGAGCAGTTTTTAGGCTGATTTACGAGATTAGAGACAGAAGGATAAACAGGGGTGGGGAAAAGGTCCTTCTCGTGGGCGCGGGTGAGGCCGGGGAGATTATTGCCCGTGACATGCTGCGTAACCCGACATGTGGCTATATGCCCTGTGCATTTGTCGATGATAACCCGTTCAAGCGCAATCTGATTCTCCAGGGGGTGCCCGTTTCGGGAAGCAGAGCGGATATTCCAGATATCGTTAGCGAACTCGGCATCGACGAGATATTCATTACCATGCCCTCGGCGACAGGCCATGATGTCCGAGAGATCGTGGATATTTCCAGCACCACGGGCGCCAGGGTTAAGATACTGCCTGCAATAACCAGCATCATGCAGGATGATCCGGGGTTATCCGCCGTGAGAGAACTGCAGGTTGAGGACCTCCTGGGGCGTGAGCCTGTGGGGATAAACCTCGACCTCGTTAGCGGGTACCTCCGCGGAAAAGTGGTTTTGGTTACAGGCGCGGCGGGCTCTATCGGGTCAGAGCTTTCCAAGGAGATTCTCAGGTTCGATCCTGCGCGATTGGTGCTCCTGGACAACGATGAAACCGCATTATACAACCTGCAGTTCGACCTTCAAGATATCGGCGAGCAGTTCGAGACGGTCGTTGCCGACGTCCGGGAGGAAGAGAGGATCAAGTCGATTTTTGAGAGGTACAGGCCGGCTATTGTCTTTCACAGTGCCGCGCTGAAACACGTGCCGATGATGGAATTACACCCCTGTGAGGCAGTGAAGAACAATGTCATGGGCACGCTGAACCTGGCTAAGACCGCGGCTGACTATTATTGCGAGCGCTTTCTGCTTATTTCAACCGACAAGGCGGTACAACCTTCAAACATGATGGGCGCCACGAAAAGGATATCGGAACTCATCATGAAGGGATACAACGGCAAGACGATGACTGTCTTCGGGACCGTGCGCTTCGGCAACGTGCTTGGTTCCAGAGGCAGCGTCGTACCCACCTTTGAGGCTCAGATAAAAAAGGGCGGGCCCGTGCTTGTGACCGACCCTGAAGTAAGGCGCTACTTCATGACCCTCAACGAGGCTGCCAATCTCGTGATTCAGACGGGCGCATATCTCCATTATGGCGACCTTTTTGTCCTGGATATGGGGGAACCTATCAAGATCCTGGACCTGGCTAAGAAAATGATAGCCATGCTTAATGACGGGAAACCGATCGATATCAAGTTCACGGGACTGCGCCCCGGCGAAAAGTCCCATGAAGAACTTGCTTATCGACACGAACAGCTGGGCGCAACAGTCCATCCCAAGATTGCGGCCATCAAGGATAACGGAAGTTTTCCTGAAGAGCTCTATTTCGGCATAGACCTGCTTATTGATTACGCCAGGGAAGAGCGGGAGGAAGAAACCCGGGAGATGCTCATGGACCTGGTACTCCTGGCGAACCACGTTTCAGAGGGTGTTTCAGAGGGTGAGAGATATGAAGATTACTTGGCTAAAAGAGCCCGGAAACTTATAAGAGAAATCGCCTCAGCACGCTCCGATTCGTCTTGGGAAAGCGCTTTGAATACGGATGGCACCAGAGCTGACCGCCTGAAGTTGACCCCAGGGCTATTAGATCTGGATCTAGACTAAGAAACCTCTTGGGGAAACAAGTCCGGGATTCCCGTCGGATATATGCGATCTACTTCTTTGGTGGCTTGTTCCGCCGCGTTGATGTGTAGTAATAGTAGTAGTGATCGCGATGGCGCTTGCTGAGTCTGACCTTGTTGAGGACGGTTCCCAAGAGATTGATGTTCGGCCCGGTGAGCAGCTCAGCGGCGGCCCTGAGAGATTCCCCGCTTGTGGACCTGGCCTCTGCCACCAGGATGGTGCCATCTACCTTGGATGCGAGCACCAGCGGATCTGAGAACATCCGGATGGGGCTCGAGTCTATGATAACAACATCAAAACCGGTTCGTAACGAATCTACAATGCTCTGCATGGATTCCGAATCCAGCAGTTCGGACGGATTTGGCGGAAGTGGACCCGAGGGCAGCATCCAGAATCGATCCGTTTTTGTCCTGTGAGTAACAGCCATAAGATCCACCGTACCCATTATGGCGTCGGTGAGCCCCGGAGAATCCGCACTCCTGACAAGACCATGCTCGACTTTTCTGAGGTCTGCGTCCACCAGAATCGCATTCTTGCCGGCGGCCGCGAAAGCCTTGGCCAGTTGTTCGCAGATGAAGGTCTTTCCCTCCCCCAAGTTCGGGCTGGTAATCAGGAT
>JAENXM010000372.1 GCA_016649525.1 Actinomycetota bacterium | reverse complement strand
TTTTGGGTCACCACACCCATCCGCGCGCACATCTCCTGCACGATCGCGAGCAGGAAGGTCGTTAATACCAACACCCACAGCAGGTCATAGCCATACCTGGCGCCCGCGACCGAGAAGGTCGTTATGCCGCCCGCGTCGTTGTCCGCGGCGGCCGTTATTATCCCCGGACCGACTACCGCAAAGAACAGCAGCAGTCGGCTTCGGACCAGACGCCTCATAGCGCTTGCCCTCCCTGGTATCCACAAGTGAAATCCCGTGCAAAACGCACTGAATTCTCATCGCGATTAAACTTGGTTGCGGCTACGCCGTGCTGGGGGTATCATTCGCATCATGGAGACCAGCAAGATAGTTCTCTACGGTCACAAGGCGCTTCGCGCGCGCGCCGAGGAAATCGAGGGGTTCGACGACAAAGTCAGGGACCTTATTCAGAGGATGTATCAGATAATGGCTGAGGATCGTGGTTTGGGCCTTGCCGGTCCTCAGATCGGGGTGTCGAAGCGGATCTTCGTATATGATGTCGGAGAAGGCCCGCATGCGATGATCAACCCGGTGATTGTCGGCGCCGACGGCGAGGAATCGGCGATCGAAGGCTGCTTGAGCATCCCGGGGCTTCAGGGCAAGGTGTCTCGCGCGGAGCGGGTCACGGTAAGTGGCATCGACGAAGACGGAAAGAAGGTCGAGATCAAGGCACAGGACCTACTCGCCAGGGTCTTTCAGCACGAAATAGACCACCTCGACGGCACGATGTTTCTGGATAGAGCTGATCCGGAGACGCTGGAAACCGTCCCGGTTGACGTCGAAGAGCAGGGCGAAAAGCTGTAATGAAGGTAATATTCACCGGCACTACTCCGTTCGCGGTACCCTCACTGGAAGCAGTGATCGCCTCGGCGCACGAGCTGCTGGCGGTCGTTACGCAGCCTGACAAACCCAGGGGCCGCGGCCGGGAAATGCGGATGTCGCCCGTCAAGGAAATCGCGCTTGCTCATTCGATTCCCGTGATCCAGCCCGATAACATCGGCGATCCGGGTTCCGCTGCCGAAATAACAGGCTGCGGAGCGCTCGGCGCGATGATCGTGGTCGCCTACGGGCAGAAGATACCACCAGAACTGCTCGACTGGCCCAAACACGGCGTCATAAACGTCCACGGCTCCATCCTTCCCAAGTACCGCGGCGCTGCTCCCATACAGCACGCCATTATCGCCGGTGAGAAACACACCGGGGTGACCACGATGCTTATGGACGAGGGCTGGGACACCGGAGAGATGCTGCTTCAGGAAGTCATCGAGATATATCCCAACGAAAACGCGGGAGAGCTCGGCGAAAGACTTGCCCTTCTCGGAGCGAAGCTGCTGATCCGCACCCTCGAGGGTCTCGAGGCAGGAACTATCAACCCGATCCCACAGGACGAACAGTTGGCCTCCCTTGCCCGGTCGCTGCGGTGCGACGCCGGTGTGATAGACTGGTCCCGC
>JAENXM010000077.1 GCA_016649525.1 Actinomycetota bacterium | reverse complement strand
TGAAGGCCGCCCGCGCGGCACCGCGCGGCAGGGTCATTGCCGTCGACGCTAGTCCCCGGTGTCTTTCGCAGCTCAGGAAGAAATGTGATAATATCGGACTCAGTAATGTCGAGACCGCAGTAGCACGCCTGGAGCACCTTCCGCTTGAATCAGCGACTTTTGACGCGGGCCTGTGCCGTTCCGCGCTTGGCTATGCGGGTGAGCTTGATAAGGCCGTGGCCGAGATGAGCCGAGTGCTGCTTCACGGGGGCCGCTTCTCGGTCTTCGAGCCGCTGACCGGAGAGATGACCTGGAACGCAGGAGAAGGTGAGAACGTCATAGAATTTATAGAGATGGACAAGGTCATCAGGGAGAGGAGAGAGTCGTCTTCCATCGACCGCGCGAAGTTGAGAGGCGCGTTCGAGCGGGCGGGGTTCGGCTCGTGCGAATCGCTCGTCGTTCATTTCGATCTGGGACTCGAGGGCCGGGACGAGGAGGAGATTATTCGGGAATACCTGTTCGACCTCCCCGGAAGGCTTTCCGCTGTCGATGTTTTAGAAAACTCGGAATTGACCGATAAAGACATTATGGACAAGGCACGGGTCTTTGCCTGCTCGGCTTCGGCCGGGAGGATCAAAGGCGAGCTCCCGTGCATGTTCATATGGGGTGCCAAGTGACCGTAGTCGAAAGGAGTGTTTGATGAGGTCCGAAAGCGGTTTCAGGATGCGGGGTGTGCTTGTTCTGGCGGTAATTCTGTTCATGCTGCTCTCGTTCACATCGTTCACGTGGGCCGGCGGGGGTAGAGGTATAAAGGCGGACCCAGCTCAAGCCGAAGCGAACAAGCTCATAGAGAAAGTCATGGACGTGACAAAGGCGAATCCGGCAGACCCCGGAGCGGTCCCCGCCTGGTACGGCGCGGTAGCGGGTGAACCGCTCCTTCTGCACTCTCTTTCGGGCAAGCCCTCGGAGTACATAGTCCCGGTCATCGGGCAGAGCGGCAAGGTCATATCGACAATCGGCGTGAGCGCCGAGACCGGCAGGTGGCTCTGGTACTCCGAGAGGTATCCGCTTCCCGAGTTCCCCCCGGTCAGTGCGGCCGAGGCAAAGAGCAAGGTCTCGGGTCTCTTGAAGGACAGGGGGATAACCGCGAGCGCTCCGGCTCCCGAGGCGAGGATGGCCCCCGACAAGCTAATCTACTGGTACTTCAAGATAGGCGGCGACCAGCCCGTTAAAGAGGTATACCTGCCCGCGTTCTTCGAGGACCGCCCCTACACCAACCTGGAGGCCGCGCCCTGGAAGAGCGCGAGGAGCATTGAAAGCATGAACATGCCAGCGCCGCCCGAGGGCGATGATGGCGTTGGACGAGAAGTGACAATTACCCCCACGGCGGGTGATGCCTACGACATACCCGGAGTTCCCTACCACAAACAGCAGAAAGACTGGTGGTGCGGCCCCGCTGCGCTCGAGATGGTCTTCGACTACTGGGGAGAGGACGTCTCGCAGTCGGAGATCGCGGGCGTCGCCAACTCTAAATCTACCTATGGCTGTTACACCGACGAGCTTATGAGGGCAGCTCACTTCTCCCAGTTGAGTACGTCTATACAGAACCCCTCTCTGCACGGTTACACGGCGAGGAAGCTCGGGTACGCTGTCTCGGAGAACTGGTGGGATTCCGGGACCGATTACACCAATCGTTACACCGATCTCAAGAGCCTGGTAACAAACAATTATCCCGTGCTGGCTTTGACCTGGTACGACTCTTCACACTCGAGCGGCCACTTCCGCGTGGTCAAGGGCTTCAGCGACCCGCTCGACACCTTCATAGTGCACGACCCCTGGTACACGCCCCCCTACTTCGGCGCCGACTTTAATTTTAACCAGTCTTTCTTCGTCGACAACCTGTGGACGGACTTCGACCGCTGGGCGATGGTACCCGCTCCACTGTTTGTCAACCTCAACAAGCCTGCGAGCGTGTCGGCGGGTGAGGCATTCCAGGTGACGGCGGCTGTAACTTATCCTGGGCCGAGCCCGCTCAACGGGCAGTATAACTGCTCGAACCCCACGGGGACGATACAGCTGTCGTCCGACTATCAACTGGCGGCCGGCGAAACGGCGGACAAGACCGTGGCGGGACTGACATCGACCGGCAGCAGCGGTTCCGCGAGCTGGACGGTTGTTGCGAAGACCGCGAAGAGCAGTACGAGCGACATCTCGGTCACGGCAAAGGCCGAGGTCAATGGCTGGTCAACTGATTACAGTTCTTACACGGACCTGATCGGCGGCTCGGGTACCGGCCCGTCGGGAGCCGGAGTGCCGTTCTACTTCGCCGAAGGGTGCACCAGGCCCGGGTACGAGACCTGGCTCTGCATACAGAACTCCTCCGCCACGGATGCTAACGTGACGATTACCTACATGCTCGGCAACGGACAGAACTTCGACCAGCCGGTAGTGGTGCCGGCCCTGTCGCGCGGGACGGTGAGCGTGAACGACTTCATTGCGGGCGTGACCGACCCTTACCAGGACGTCTCCACGAAGGTCGCGTGCACCAACAGCGCCAGCATCATAGTCGAGCGCCCGATGTACTTCAATGCCAACAGCGTAAACGGCGGCCATGATGTGGTCGGGACGAACAGCCCGGAGACGGACTGGTACTTCGCGGAGGGGAACACATACAGCTGGAACCGCGAGTGGCTCTGTCTGCAGAATCCCGGTAGTTCGGCCGCGCAGGTCACTGTCGATTACATGCTGGGTGACGGGTCGGTGCAGACGAAGAACTACACCGTGAACCCGCTCTCGAGGAGCACCATCGACGTCAACGCCGCGCTCGGGAACCAACCCGCCGACGTCTCGATGAAGGTACATTCGGAGGGCAGTCCCATCGTGGCGGAGCGGCCCATGTACTTCACCTACCTGGGCAAGTGGCGCGGGGGCTCCGACGTCATGGGGGCCACGGCTTCCAATACCAGTTGGTACTTTGCCGAAGGGAACACCCGGACCTGGAACGACATGTGGCTGTGCATCCAGAACCCGAACGATGAGACGGCTACTGTCGAAGTCACCTACAAGTCCATATACGGCCCCGGCACGACGGCCAGATACTCGGTAAAGGGGAAGAGCCGTTACACTATAAGCGTGGACGCCGTCGTTGGAGACGACGTGGACCTTGGTGTGGACATAGTCTCCGACTACCCGGTAATCGCGGAGCGTCCCATGTACTTCAACTACCAGAACAAGTGGGACGGCGGCCACGACGTTATCGGCTGCAACCAGGCCAAGACCATGTGGTACTTCGCCGAGGGATGTACCAGGTACGATTCGCAGAACCAGTTCGACACCTGGATCTGCATCCTGAACCCTACGGACCCCGACACCACGGTGACCGTCACGTACATGCTGGGTACCGGCGAGAACGTCACCAAGGACTACGACGTGAAGGCGGCCCATAGGATCACTGTTGACGTGAACAGTGATGTCGGGCGTGGGAAGGACGTGTCGGCGATGGTGACCTGCCCCGTGCCGATAATCGTTGAGCGCCCGATGTACTTCAACGTCCGCGGTGACAAGGGCGGCCACGACGTAATGGGTTACTAAATTTGACCCGGCCTCTTAAACCCGGCCTCTTAGGCCGGGATCGGTGAACCGGGCTAAGAGCCCGGTCTAAAGGGGTTCACGGTTCAAGACCTGGCCCAATTAAGCCCGGCCTCTTAGGCCGGGATCGGTGAACCGGGCTAAGAGCCCGGTCTAAAGGAAGCTTATCATGCAGGTCACGGCATCGTTGACAGGTGTCTCGATGCCGTGTTTTCGACCCAGGCGCGCTACCGCCCCGTTCAGCGAGTCGATCTCGGTCAGCCTGCCCTGCTCGATGTCCTCCTGCATGCTCGAGCGGTGTTCCCTTGTGGGCGGAAGAAGCTCTTCGCGGAAACGCTCGAGGTACTCCCCGGCGCCGGGTGATACAAGCTCGACCCCTTCAGCGGAAGCGACATCGTAGAACTCGCGCGCCAGCCTCTCCATGATGGCCCGGGTGCCTGGATCGTCCCCGAGGCTTCCGTAGTCGGTCTTGAGAAGCGTGGCGAGCGCGTTGAGGCATACGTTATACAGGACTTTATCCCAGATGTAGGAGAGTATCCATTCCTCGAAGCGGCACGGGATGCCGGATTCGCTGAAAGCCTCGCAGACCTCTTCGACCCCGTCCGGGCCGCCGGGCGCGGGACCGAGCAGCACGTCGTCGGCGCACACCGTCACGTCGACCTTTCCGGGCTCGATGGTCGTCGCCCCGAATATTACACGCCCCCCGACCGCCATTCCCGGTGCAGCTTCGTTTATCGCCTCGACGTTGCCGAGCCCGTTCTGAAGAGATACAACACCCCGCTGCCCGGGCAGCGCTGGCGATAGGTCTTTAAGAGCGCCGGGGGTGTCGTAAGACTTGACTGAGAGGAGAGTCCATTCCGGATTGAAGCCGTCGTCGAGCGCCGTACGTACATCGGTGGCCGAGCTTATACGGTCGATCCTGTGCTCCCCCCAGATACCGCCTATGTCCAGGCCTTCCCCGGCTACCGTTTCGATGTGAGGGTCTTTGCCTACGAGATAGACCTCGTGGCCGCCCAGGTGAAGGAAGCCGCCGACAACCGAGCCGATGGAGCCCGCACCCATCACCAGAAAACGCAAACGGATCCCTTTCCTAAGGTTGCTTTCACCTGAATCATAATCCGCCCGCCTCTCCCGGACAACAGCAAGGTATAATGACCCTATGGAACAGGAAGAGCTGCTTTTGCCCTGGGAAGAGGAGAAAGAGACGCCGGCGGCGGAGCCCGAGGAAGTGATACTGACCGTCAGCCAGGTCAACCGGATGGCGCGCCAGCGCCTCGAGGAGATAACGCTCTCGGTTCAGGGCGAGGTCTCACGGCTCACGACCGGCTACGCATACTACGTCTACTTCGACCTGCGCGAAGAGGGCGCCGCGCTTCCCGCGATACTCACCCAGAAGCAGCTTTCGGAGCTCGATTTCAAGCTCGAGGACGGTTCGCTCGTCGTTGTGAGGGGGACGCTCACCCTGTATGAACGACAGGGCAAGTACCAGATAAAGGTGCTTTCCGTCAGGCCCTTCGGCGAGGGGGACCTGCAGCGTCGCATCGAGGAGCTCAAGAAGAAACTCCAGGCCGAGGGCCTGTTCGCCGACGAGAAAAAGAAGCCACTTCCGCTCTTTCCCGAGAAGATCGGGGTCATCACCTCCCCGAGGGGGGCCGCGGTGAGGGACGTCATCGCGACCGTCTCACGCCGTTTCCCTCCCGTTTCGGTCTTTGTCAGAGGTGTGAGGGTACAGGGAGCCGGCGCGGTGGGGCAGATCACCGCCGCGCTCGATTTTTTCGACGCCGAATGGCCGGTTGATGTCGTGATATTAGCCAGGGGCGGCGGGTCGCTTCAGGACCTGGAGCCGTTCAATACCGAGGAGGTGGCGAGGGCGATCGCACGGACGCGTGTCCCTGTCGTGACCGGTGTCGGGCACGAGCCTGACGTAACCATAGCCGACCTCGTTGCCGACAGGAGAGCCAGCACCCCCACCGGTGCCGCCGAGGCGGCGGTGCCCGAGAAGGCGGACGTCCTATCGTTTTTATTGAAGAACGCGACCGTAATGAGGCGGCGCCTGCTCGCAGAACAGCAGGCGACGATCGGCAGGCTCGAGAGGCTTTCGAGCCGGCCTGTATTCAGCCGGGCGGATTTCCTGCTGGGGCCTTTCATGCAGAGATGGGAGAGGGTGGTGGCGGTCATTCGTGAAAGCCCGCGCCGCATACTGGATAAAAGGTTAAGCGACCTCGAGAGGATAAAGGCCAGGATCCATGCCCTGAGCCCGCAGGCGGTCCTCGAAAGGGGCTATTCGATAACTTTCAACAGGGAAACCGGCAGGGTGGTGCGCACATCGGGCGAGGTCGAGGTAGATACCCCGCTGAAGATAAGGCTTGCGAGCGGCGCCCT
The DNA here is from genome assembly GCA_016649525.1 of Actinomycetota bacterium. Lineage (GTDB taxonomy): Bacteria > Actinomycetota > Geothermincolia > Fen-727 > Anoxymicrobiaceae > JAENXM01. The sequence continues at coordinate 1,747 of JAENXM010000077.1, read as the reverse complement.
TGAAGCGGATGTCACGGGGAAGGAGTGAGACAAAATGACAATATCGGTGCCTGGCACCGATGTTGTCACCGATGTTGTCATGGGAAGGAGTGAGACCAGGTGGCGAAAGAACCCACTTTCAAGGAAGCGATCGGGGAGCTCGAGAAGATAACGGACTCGCTCGAGAGCGGCGAGCTGGAGATCGAGAAGAGCCTTGCGCTTTTCGAGCGAGGGATAGAGCTAATAAAGTTCTGCCAGAACAGATTGGATTCGACCCAGACGAAGGTGGAGGCGCTCATCGACTCCCTCGAGGGCGAGGTCAAGTCCGTCTCGCTCGAGGAAGCGGCAAACGAGAGTGGTGGAATCGAAGCCGAAGAGGAATAAACCCGGATCTTCCGGCCCCGGCTTCGCTACACGCTCACTGCCAGTATGATTATCGCCACGATCGCCACTATCGCCAGGTTTATCCAGCCGAGTATGATGCCCGCAACGGCGAACGCCTCTCCGCCCAGCGCCCCCCCGCTGTCCTCGATGTTTCTCTTACCGATATAGCCGAACACGACGGCCAGGACTCCGAGCACCAGCGGGCACACAAGGAATGCCGCTATGCCCATGACCAGAGAGGCGATGGCGCTCCCGTCGTTCGGCTTCGGGCGGGCAATCGGTATGCCCGGCGGCGGCGGGAAGCCTGTGGGCTGTTGGACCGGCGCCGTGTAATCAGGCACAGGGGGCGGGCCAGGCGGGCCCACTGCAGATGGAGGAGGCTGCCCGACACCGGGCGGCGGGGGTACCGCTACTCCCGGTGGAGGTGGCGGGGCACCTCCGGGTGGCGCCACCGGGGCCTCACCCTCGGCCAACAGTTTAGCTCCGCACTGGATACAGAAATCGGCGTCGTCTTCGTTTCCCTGTCCACACTGGTTACAGAACTTCATCTATTACCTCCGGATTAGAGCTGTCATCAGGCCGCAAGCGCCGAGTAAACATAGTCCTCCCACTGCACCTGCGCCTCGACGTGGTTGTTCCCGTCCAGGACCAGTACGTAGATCCAGTAGAAAGCGTAAATCCCGCACGTCACGATTGAGAGCAGCAGGAAGGTAACAAAGTTCCTCTCGGGGATCGTCGGGGCGGCCTGCGACCCCTGCGCGGAGAGCCCGAGCTTCGTGAGTATGCCGGACATCAGCGTGAAGTACTGCGCCTCGAGCTGGTCGTGCCGCGCGAAGTCGTCCATGATGAAGTAGTAACCGATGATCGTGCATATCCCGGTGAGTATCCCGAGGACTAGCCACAGGACCGCGCCGCGCTCGCGGCTCTGCTCGAAAATCTCGCGCTGTACCATGTCGAGCTGGGCCAGGTCCTGGCTTATGAGCTCAGCCTTCCCCGCGGCCGCCGCCTTCTCTTTCGCGAGCGCCACGGAGGTATTGACGACGTTTGCCATCCTGGCAAAGTGAAGGTCCCTCCGCTCCATCAACTTGTAGAAGATGTACAGGCCGTAGATGCCGCAGGTGACGATAGTCAGGATGATCGCCGTGGTCGGGTCCGTCGTCCAGTCGCTAGTCACCCTCTGTTGGATGTAATAATAAAGGTTCTGTACAAGGCCGCCTTCTTGATCGTTCATAGGTCCTCCTTTCGGTCGATGCCGGCAACTTCGGAAGCTTTTACCACGCTCCTTTCATGAACGCTACCTTGACAACCCAGCATGCAACGAATATCCCGAGGGCGAAGATGAAAGCGAAACTCCTCGCCCCCGGAGAGAGTTGAAACCTGATCC
>JAENXM010000196.1 GCA_016649525.1 Actinomycetota bacterium | reverse complement strand
TCGGCAACGTCCGAATGCGGAGCCGGACACCTGGTGGTGGCATCTTCCACGAGCGCCTTCGGGGCACTGCCGGACAACCCGGAATGGCTGAGCGAGGAGCACCGGCCCCGCCGACAGCCAAACTATACATACGCCTCGGACAAATACGAGGTGGAGGCGCTTCTGCGTGAGTTCAAAAGCGGTCATCCGGGGGTGAAGGTCGCAGCGGTCCGACCCTCGATCGTATTCGGCCCCAATGTCGATAATTATCTCTCACGCTTTATCATTCGCCTCCCTTTTTTACCCGCTGTGTCAGGGGCCTTACCCGAGATGCAGTTCGTTCACGAAGACGACGTCGCGCGAATCTTCTTCCGGGTCATCGAAGAAGAGGCCGAGGGTTATTTCCATGCAGTCGGCGAGGGGACGATCAGCACTGGAGAGATAGCGCGGCTTACTGGGAAACGGGTTCATGATATCCCGGCATGGATAATCTACCCGGCCGTTGACCTGCTGTGGAAGCTTCACGCGCCCCGTATAGAGGGACCATCCGGGATGCTGGATTTCATACGCTACCGCTGGACCGCCTCTGACGTCGCCACGCGGGAGCGTCTCGGAATCGGTCCGAACCGTTCGAGCGAAGAGGTGATCCGCATCATGCTCGAAAGCCACGGGATATCGATCCAGGACTGAACTCCAGGCGCACGTGCGGCAGAACCACCTCACTCTCTATGGAGTCACGCCGCATACCTCGCGGGGTCCTCGATCCCGGCCCCGGCGAATCCCTTCTTTCGTATAATGCAGCTGTCACATTTTCCGCAGGCCAGACCGTCATCTGTTGGATCGTAACAGCTGTGCGTCAGTGAAAAATCCACGCCGAGGTCGCATCCGAACTTGATGATCTCCGTTTTTGAAAACTCGATGAGCGGGGCTCTTATCTTTACGCCCTCACCCTCGACCCCGCATCGCGTAGCCAAGCTCGCCATCTTCTCAAAGGCTTCGAGGAATTCTGGCCGACAGTCGGGGTACCCGGAATAATCCAGCGTGTTCGCCCCGATGAAGATCTCGCCGGCACCGATGACCTCCGCCCAGGCTAACGCGATGGAGAGGAAGATTGTGTTGCGTGCCGGTACGTAGGTCACCGGTATGCCCGCCCCTATGTCGCCGTCGCTCCGACCCTTGGGCACAGGGATATCGTCGGTCAGCGCCGAGCCGCCTATCCTAGCGAGGTCAATTTGGATGACGAGGTGCTCGGCGGCACCGAACTTCTCGGCCATCTCCCTGGCCGCCTCGAGTTCGCGGACGTGACGCTGCCCGTAATCGAAGCTCAGGGCATAACACTCGAAACCCTCCTTGAGTGCCACAGCCAGAGTCGTGGTTGAGTCGATTCCTCCACTCAATAACACGACCGCCTTCTTTGCATCGGCCATAAGAATCTGCCCGGGGAAAAGTTGCGCTAGCTTATCTTCTGAACCTCTATCTCTGGATACACCTCTTTGTAGATCTCCGGCTCACAGAGGCCGGGCCCCGCATTCATGACTGCCGAGACTCCGCACGCGAGCCCCATGCGGAACATCTCCTCAAGGGGCTTGGACTGGACTATCCCTATCAAAAGGCCGGCGACCATGGAATCACCTGCCCCGACCGTGTTCTCGGCGACAGACGGAACGGTCCCTTTCCAGGCTCCTTCCCGGGTGATCATCATCGCGCCTTCGCTGCCCAGGGAAACGACCACGATCTCGAGCCCCTTCTCGAGCAGGCCCTCGCAGAATTCCCGGATAGCCGCATCATCTCGCATCTCGCGACCGGCCAGATACTGAAGCTCCACACGGTTCGGTTTTATCAGGTAAGGCCCCGCTTCGACCCCGAACTTGAAAGGTCTACCGTCGCTGTCAAGTACCACCTTTACGCCGCGTGTCTTCGCCTCGTTTATCAGGGAGGAGTAGATGTCCTTCTTGACACCGGGAGGGAGTGACCCGGAGAGTACCAGGAGCTCCGGACTGATCGCCACGTTGAAGATGAAGCTGGTTATCCTCTCGGTCTCCGTATCTTTCACGGGAGGGCCGGCTGCTCGTATCACCAGTTCCTTTTCGTCCTTCCGACCGTAAACCACGACGTTCGTGCGCGTCTCGTTTTCGATCTTCACGACCTGGAGGATGAGCCCCTCTTTTTGCAGGAGGTGGAGTACCTCTTCTCCCACATAACCACCCACAATCGTGGTAGCAACGGAATCCATGCCCATCGAGCGAAGAACCCGCGACACGTTGATACCCTTGCCCCCCGGGTTCTTCAGGACATCGTTGGCTTTGACCGGCTCGCCGAACGAGACTTCCTCCAATACATATGTTATGTCCAGGGTCGGGTTAAGGGTGACCGTATATATCATCAATCCTCCATTACTCGATGAACCCACGCCTTGAATAATGACGATAATTTCATCAGGTGAATAATAACACTGTGAAAGCAGGAGGGTGGATGTCTTCGGTATTACCCCGTGTTTTACCCTTGCCTATTGCCCGTCTGACCGTTTTAATGGTTCAAGTAACTCTAACGAGGTTGCATTGCAGGAATCTTCTGGTAAAGAGAGAAAGCTCATAGCCTGCGCGACGGTCGCCGAGGAGCTACGCCAGCTCGGCGTTTCCGAGGATGACCTTGTCATACTCGAATTCGGGCTGCATGCCGAACCTGACAGGCTCAGGGAGCAGTTGCAGTCACAGATCGACGAAATCGAAGGGGATGCCGATATCCTACTCGGGTATGGTCTCTGCTCATACGCCGTCGTCGGTCTTGTCTCACAATCGCACCGGCTGGTGGTCCCCAGGGTGGACGATTGCATCGCGCTCTTCCTCGGCTCGAAACAGGAACACCTCAGGAGGCTCGCTGAAGAACCCGGCACCTACTACCTGACCAAGGGCTGGGTTGAGGCGGCCGACAGCACGATCTCCGAACTCTCGAGGCTCGTGGAGCGGTACGGAGAGAAAAAAGCATTTCTCGTCGCCAGGCTTATGCTCGTCAACTACAAGCGGGTGGCTTTGATTAACACCGGCAACTACCGGATGAAGCAGTACCGGGACTTTGCACGCGGCATGGCGGAGATCTTCGACCTGAGGTTCGAGGAGATTCCCGGTTCTAACCGTTTGCTCCTAAAGATGCTTCAAGCCGAGTGGGACGGCGAATTCCTGGTCATCGACCCCGGGGGCGAGGTGAAGCTCTCGGATTTCATGGATAGTTGAAAAATACCCCTGCATCAGCCCGCAGTTGACTGTGAGACCGTATCGTCCATAAGACCGGGGAAGATAATCAGTACGACAGCCACCGCCAGGCAGGCCGCTCCTCCTATGAGCAACGAGAAAGGCGCGGAGCGTAGGTCCGCGACGTATCCCATGAACTGTCCTCCCAGGGCAAGCCCGCCCATGAAGCTAAGGATATAGAAGCTCATGATCCTCCCGCGCTTATCGCGAGTGAAACGCGATTGAAGCATGGTATTGATGGACGAGCCCAGCATAAGGTAGTTCGCGCCCAGACCTATGGATAGCACGAGTGACAGCCAGTATGTCCGGGACAGGGAGAAGGCAATCAGGAACACGCCGAGTCCGACCGTCGCCATCTTTACCATCTCTGCCTCTTTCAGGCGACGATTTAGAATCGTGACCAGGGGTGCGGCGATGACGGCGCCCAGGCCTGACAGTCCGAGCAGGAAGAAGTAGGCGTTCTTACCCTGATGCAGCACATCTAAGGCGACAGCGGGCATCAGTACGATATACGCAAGGCCGAAGAAAGAG
>JAENXM010000291.1 GCA_016649525.1 Actinomycetota bacterium | reverse complement strand
TGTAGCGCAGAGGTAGTTTCACGTTCTCGAGCGCGGTCAAAACCGGCAGAAGGTTGAACTCCTGGAACACGAAGCCGATCTTCTCGCGCCGGACCCTCGTAAGTTCCTTCCCGGAGAGCGCGCTCGTATCCACGCCGTCCACGTAGACGTGGCCGTCGGTCGGCCTGTCAAGGCAGCCTATCATGTTCAGCAGGGTCGATTTGCCGGAACCGGACGGCCCCACTATAGAGAGGAACTCCCCCTTCTCTATCTCAAGGTCCAGCCCGTCCAGAGCGCGCACCTCCAGACCGTCGGTGCGGTAGACCTTCGTCAAATCCCTGGTAGAAATCATGCTAATCCTCCTTGAGCGAATCCACCGGCTTCAGCCGCGCGGCGCGAAGCGCCGGGAAGATGCCGGCGAGCGTGCCGAGGACGGTGGCGAAGACAACGGGGCCGATGACCACCATTGGCGTGAGCCCGAAAACCGTGACCTGGCTTCCCTTCGTGGCGTTGTTTAACAAAACGATGGTCAGCACGCCGAAGGCCATGCCGATGAGTCCGCCTATGAGGCCTATCGTCGCCGACTCGGTGAGGTACTCGAGCAGGATGGTGAGCGTTTCCGACCCCACCGCCTTCTTGAGCCCAATCTCCCGCGTCCGCTCGGATACCGACATCACCATCGTGTTTATGATGGAGAGCCCGCCCACGATCAGCGCGATCAGCGCCACGCCGAACAGTATGGCGTTGAAGATCAGGCTGAACTGCGATATCTGCTTCTCGGCGTCCTTGGGGGAGATGACCCTGACGCCCGGCACCTCGGCGGCGATGTCGGCCGAGAGCGCCTCCGGGTCCACCTGCTTTTTCCATTTCGTGTAGACCACGCTCGTGATATCCTTGTCCGTCTGGACGAACGGGTTCGCGGCGCGGAAAAGCGCCAGGGCGTCCGGGTACGAGATGAACGCGAAGCTGTCGGGGGCTGACAGCGTCGCCTCGTAGATCCCCACCACCTCGAACGGGACCCCACGCAGCAGCACCTGCCCGCCCACCTTTGCGTTAAGCTTCTGGGCGAGTGTCGCGCCCAGGGCGACCTTGCCCGAGTCACCAGTCTGCAACGACCGGCCGCCCGAGAGCGTCAGCTGCTCAAGCAGTTCCGGCCCGCACTCGAGGTCGAGCCCGATCACCAGATCCGGCGCGCCGAAGGAGAAGCCCGCGCTGTCCTTCAGCAGAACGCCTATGCCGGGCACGGCGCAATCGACCCCGTTGACAGCCGCTATCCGGTCAACCTTCGAGAGCTCGAAGAACTTGTCGGCGCCTCCGAAGAGGCTGCTGCCGCTCGGTACGACGGAGATGCTGTTGGTGAACCATGAGCGCGCCCCCTTTACCTGCTGGTTCAGGCGGGCGGACAGGCCCCCGAGGACGGTGAGCGCGAAGATCCCCACCACGATGCCGAGTACGGTGAGCATGGTGCGCGCCTTGCGGCGCCACATATTTGAAATGACGTATCTTATCACCTGTCTCCCCCCGACTCGATCATGCCTATTCTATTACACGCAACCGTCAGGCAATGTAAACACGCTAGACGGGATGCCGCCATGACATCAGTCAAGAAGCTCTTGCGCGATGAAAGAGGTTCCGGCAGCTTTCTCAGAGAAACACGACCACGATTTCAAGAGGGATGGAGCATTACTCCTTTTCCATATCCTGTTTCTGCTGCCGCCACCGGCTGATGATGGGGCCGTCCTCCGTCCAGCAGACACAGCTGTCGAGAAGCCCCATCTGCACAGTGGTCTGCTCCATGGCGTACATCCTCATAGCCTCGTCCGGAAAACGTTTGCGGATGTAAGCCCCCCTTCCCTGGACACTCACGTTGGCCATGTTCATGACGAGAGAGGCCAGGTGGGTGCAGCCCCGGTCCGAGCCGACGGTGTTTTTAACCATGTCCGTGAAGCCCGGTATTATCTGATGACCGCGAAGCTCGCCCACGCTCTGCAAGCCTTCCTTGCATTCCTCCATCGGGAACGTAGGCATGTCCGCTCTTATCTCCAGTATCTCGCCATCCAGAAAAGAGACCAGCATCTCCGCCTCGATACCGTGCAGGTCCTCTACTAACCGCCTGTCCAGAAGCGTCCCGCTTATCCGGATGTTCTCTCCCTCCTCTGCCACTGCAATCTCTATAGATCGATTGAACAGGTCCATCATAAATAAATGCCTCCTCTAGGTTTTCTGTTCGCTACGATACGGGTATATTCTAGCTTTTTGTGCTTTGAAAGTTGTAAACGCGGCCGCGCGTCAGGAAGTGCTGTCGGTGGTGCGGGGAGAGGGACTCGAACCCTCACGCCTTTCGGCACGTAATTTTAAGTCACGCGTGTCTGCCTAGTTCCA
>JAENXM010000140.1 GCA_016649525.1 Actinomycetota bacterium | reverse complement strand
GGCTGAGAGCCCGGTCTAAATATTCTCGAGAAGAAACCGGGCTAAGGGCCCGGTCTAAACCAAAAACGCACGTTTCAAGACCTGACCCCATCATTGACTGACTGGTTGCTTTGCTTTATCATTTAAGCAGAGCAAGCATGGAAGATATTGCAGACCTTTTCAAGGATGAAGGATATGTCCTCGTGGAGCGCCTCATGGAGGACTCGTGGGGCGAGCTCTACCGCGCCCGCTACGTTCCCCACGACCGCGAGGTCCTGCTAAGGAGGTTACCACCTGCCGTGTCCGGCAGTCCCCCTGTCTGGGACCTGGTGTGCGCCGAAGTCGGTGCATGGGCGAGGCTAAAGCATCCGGGCATCCTGCAGGTTCTGGACTGGGACATCTCGGGATCGGAGGCTTTCCTCGCGACCGAGATGCCGCCGGGGCTTTCACTGGGCGCGCTCATGGAGGCCGGCGGACCTGCGGACCCCGAAGCCGTTTTCTCTAACCTCCTCGCCTCGGTCGAGGCCGCCAGGCAGTGGGGGGTGCTCCACCTCGGCCTCGGCCTTCACAACATCTGGGTTGACGATGACGCGGCGGTAAGAGTAGGGGAGTTCGGCCTCTGGTACGCGGGTAGGGATTTTACCGAACTGACCGACCGCGACGACGTGTTCCTCGCGCCGGAACAGTTGGAGGGAGAGCGCGCGAGCGCCGCCACTGACGTCTACGCGCTCGCGCTGCTGTTTGTGGCCCTGCGGTCCGGGCTCGAGAGCGCCCGGGCGGCGAAGGACGGTCAGCTTCCGGGAATGCCCGAGGAGCAGCGGGCCGTCATCGCGCGCTGCCTGGACCCGCAGCCGCTTCTGCGCTACCGCTCGGCCGGCGAGCTCGCCGAGGTCCTCGGGTTGGCCGGGGCGGACCGTGAGTACACCGGGTACCGGGACTGTCCCTTCTGCCGGTTGAAGGAAGAGCTCGAGCTTGAGGGGAAGCCGGGGCGGGACATAGGTCGCCGTCCCCGTTCCCCGGGAAAGCGGGCGGCATACGCGTGGCTCATAATCGCGGGCCTGGCGGCCGCGGCTCTCCTTCTGTGGTGGCTCGCTCTACGCTAGGGGCACGAGCTTTATCTTGCGGCCTTTGAAGTTGGCCGCTTCACCGTACCCCGATGCGCGTAGCAGCTCGAGGGCGAGGTCGAAGTCGCGTCCGACGTCCTCCGGGCAGTGGGAGTCCGAGCCCAGGGTGACGGGCACTCCCATCTCGGCCGCCAGCCGGACGAAGTCGGGCTCGGGATATATCTCGCCGACCGGCCAGCGAAGGCCGGCCGTGTTGACTTCGAAGCAGACCCCCATCCTCTTCATCTCCGACAGGAGCTCGCGGTAATGGGGGGTCAGGTCGATCGAAGCGCGCCTGTCGAACTTCTTTACGAGGTCGGCGTGGCCCACTATGTCGTAAAGGCCGGTCGCCACCATCTCCTTCTCCGCTTCCAGGTACGCGATGTAGAACTCGTCGATGTCGATATCCTCGTACCTTTCCTCCTCTCGCGGGTCGTCGAATATCCAGTCCCCAAGAATGTGAACTGAACCGATCACGTAGTCGAACGGGTGCGCATCGAGCATTCGTTCCACTTCCCCGAGCGTGGGGGGATAGTAGTCGGCCTCGATGCCGAGCCGTACCTCTATTTGTCCCTGGAAGCGGTCCTTCAACCCGAGCACGGTGTCGATGTAGAGCGGGAGGTCCTCGGGCCTCATGCTCAGGGTCGGGTCGTCCATGTAGAGGAGCGGCAGGTGGTCCGCGATGCCGATCTCGGAGAAGCCCTTTCGTACCGCGGACTGCACGGCCTCCTCCATGGTCCCGCTGGCGTGCCCGCACATCGGCGTGTGGACGTGATAATCGAACATCAACCCTCAGGCTCCTTTCCGAGCTTGGAAAGCAGGCCGTCCTTGGCCTTCTGGAACTCCTCGTCGCTCAACACGCCGCGCCCGCGGAGCTCCTCGAGCCTCTCGATCTGGTCCACTATCTCGGAGTAGAGCGGCGGACGCTCCGGCGGCAGGGCCGCGATCTCATGCGTGGGCTGGGTCCTCTCGAGCGTCCTGGCCACCTCTTCGGCGATCGCCCTCGGGACTTCCCCCGCCGCCACCCCGGTCGCCCTGTGGACCTGCTCCAGTATCTTCTGTTTGAGCCGGTCGGGGTGCCTGAGCCTGAAGTACGGAGTCTTCCCGTTCTGAGTGGACGACTTTATGACGAGGTCTCCGACACCGATGGCGCGCCCTAAAAAAGTCTGTATCATCGAAACGTCGCTTATGCTGGAAAGCGGGATCTCCCACGCGCGCCTGGAGAGCACTCCCACGCGGTAGATTAGCCGCTGGTTCGTGAGAACGAGGTTAGCGTGCAGCCAGACCTCGATCTTCCAGGCGAGGACCGCCAGGAGCACCAGAAGCAGGACGGCCCCGCCGAGGAGCCACCATCCTCTACCGAGGAAGTCCACCATGAAGAGCAGCGCAAGCCAGGCCGCAGTGTAAACAAGGACCAGAAGGAGCGGCGCCCACAGCACGACCGGGTGGTGATGGACGTCGAATACGATTTCTTCGCCTTTGGAGAGCAGTTTTTCCGGGTATCTCATCTTTGACTCCTGACCGAAGACATATTATCAGAACCGGGAGCGCCCGGAGCAAACGCTATTAAATTAGTGGCGCTATTGGCGTAAACTCTTAAGATAGCCTTATACGTCTAATAAACGTTCTTTATTAGACCCGGGAGTGGAGTGTTTATGAAGAAGCGCCACATATTCAGGCGCGGTGGAAAAAAGACGCTGTACCTGGACGGCGACCAGCCCAGGCTGTACCGAAGGCGCAGGGTGCGCTGGAAGCGCGTGCTTCTGTGGACGTCGCTCGGTGTCGCCGCGCTTCTGATAGCCGGTTTCGTCTGGGGTTACGCATGGTTGAAGGGCAAAGAATCGAAGATGCGCGTCGCGGGCGTAGAGAGCTCGCTTTCCCCTGCGAAGAAGGGACAGCCGGTCACGACCCTGGTCATGGGGGTTGACCGCGGCAGCGTCAAGGGCGAGGAGGGTCTCGGGCGCTCCGACATAGTCATGCTGGTCAGCGTGAGCAGCAACGGCAAGAAGGCCGCCGTCATATCGATCCCCAGGGACACGAGGGTGCTGATCCCCGGGTACAAGGGTTACAACAAGATTAACGCCGCGCACGCTTATGGGGGGACCAAACAGGCGATAGAAACGGTCCGGGCATTCACGGGGCTCGACATCAATCACTTCGCCGAGATCGATTTCAACGGCTTCAAGCACATCGTCAATGCCGTAGGCGGCGTGCCGATGCACATAGAAAGGGCGATTGACGACAAGTACGCCGGCAAGGTTCCCGCGGGCGATGTCGTGCTGAACGGCGACCAGGCGCTGACGCTCGTCCGTGCCCGCTTCGACGTCGAGGCGGTGCCGGAGGGAGACCTCGGCCGCGTGAAGAACCAGCAGAAGTTCCTGCAGGCGATGCTCTCGGCGGTCTCCCACCAGCGGAATCCCTTCAGGATAATCAAGCTGGTTGACGCTACCTCGGAGAACGTCAAGACGGACCTTACCTTCTCGGAGATGTTCTCGCTGGGCCTGAAGCTGCGGGGAATAGGGACCGGCAAGGTGCAGATGGCAACAGCCCCCGGCGAGCCGAAGTTAATCGGCGACGCCTGGTACTACATCGTGGACGCCAACGCTTTCCAGCAGCTCATATCTTCTTTCGAGAGCCGCTCCGAGGTCGAGGTCGTGGAGGAGAAGAAACCCGAGGTGAGCACATCGGCCAGGGGGGATATAAGTGTAGCCGTGCTGAACGGCGCCAGGGTGCAGGGTCTCGCGACGTCAGTTGCGAACGACCTCGAGCGCAGGGGATACCCTGAAGTCGCCCGCGACAATTCCGAGAGCGCCTACAGCAAAACTGCTATATACTATTCGGACGAAGGAAGCTCCAAGGCGGGGACTGTTGCGGCGGACCTCGACGGGGTCGAAGAACCTCTTCTAAAACGGAACGAAGATCTAACCTCCGAATACGAGGTTGACGTAGTGGTGGTCCTCGGAAGCGACTATCAGACTGATTGAGCCGCTCGGCGGCGGGGATTTTAGCATTGAAAGGCGGCGGCGAGATGGACGGCAGGACGAAGATACGACTGGCGGGTCCCGATGAGATCCAGAAGGAGATGGAGCGATTCTTCGAGCATCTGGGGCGCTGGAAGAGGCCGGTGTTCTTTTACGAGAGGGCCTGGAAGCCGCTTTGCGATGTCTCCGAGACCGGCGATGAGTTGATAGTCGTCGCGGACCTCGCCAATGTCTCGGCTGAGAACATAGAGATCAAGGTTGAGGGGAGCAAGCTGGTATTGAGAGGCATGAGGCGCGAGCCGGTGGCCGCCCCCGAGCGGAACTACCGCCAGATGGAGATAAGCTACGGGCCGTTCGAAAGGGTGATACCTCTCTTTGCCCGGGTTGACGCCGGCAGGGCGAGCGCCGTTTACGAAGACGGGTTTCTCGAGATAAGGCTCCCGAAGGTCTCGAAGGAGCCGCCCAGGGGGATCGAGATAGACGTTTCGACCGAATGACTTCGAGGAGAGGAATGTTCGTTTGAGATGAACGGGGAAACAGAGCCGGACGACAAGGCGACTGTGATAAAGCCTGTGGCGGGGGCGGAGGGAGTGCGCCGTAAGGACAGGGAGGCCGAGACCCCCATCGACGAGATGGAGATCGCCCAGGAGCTTCCGATCATGCCTCTACCCGACACCGTCATCTACCCCCACATCGTCGCTCCACTCCTGGTTACCGACGACAACCTGATAAAGCTGATAGACGAGGCGCTGGTCGGTGACAGGATAGTCGGCGTGGTGACACTCAGGGACAGCGAGCAGGAGCCCGAGCCCGAGAACCTCTACGACGTCGGCTCGGCGGTGGCGATAGCGCGCATGTTCAAGCTTCCCGACGGGAACATGCAGCTGCTTGTCCAGGGCGTGGCGAGGATT
>JAENXM010000084.1 GCA_016649525.1 Actinomycetota bacterium | reverse complement strand
CCTGGGCCCATTATGAAAGCGGGCTCGTAGGCCGGGCCGAACCTGGTCATGTAGGTGACATTCACGCTCGCAGGCTTGGTCTCCGACGGGTTCTGAATCAGCAGGTAGGTCTCGAAGCCCCAGGCGGTCGAGCCCTCGGCCAGGTACCAGGTCCTGCTCGGTGACGTGACCCCGATCGAATCGTGCCCGCCGCGGCGGGCGTCCCAGTACATGGAGCGTTCGCATACGATGTCCTGGTCGCTCTCCACCTTCGTGGATACGTCGCAGAATCCCACGTCCCTCCCGACGTCTATGGTGTACCTCTGGCCCGCGGCAACCGGGAAAGTCGGCTTCTTGACTATCCCGTTGGACGTCATGTAAGTGACGGTCACGTTCGCTTCCGCGGTACCGGGGTTCTGGATGAGCACCCAGGTCTCGAACCCGTGCGACGTGGAGCCTTCCGCCAGGTACCATGTCTTCGAACCCGCGGTCACTCCGATCGAGTCGGTACCCTCGATGCGGTCGTTCCAGTACACGGCGCGCTCCGCCACGATCGGCACCGAGGCCTGCAGGATCGTCGATACTTCGACGTTGGGGACATCGTTGCTCACGTGGAGCGTGACCCTCGAGTTCGCCGGGACCGTTATTGGCACCGGCCTTGGTATCCTTCCGAGGTTCGTGTTGTAGACGACGTTCACGGTCGCGGCGGAGGCGTTCGGGTTCGCCATTAGGACGTAAGTGTCGAAACCGTGGAGGGTGGACCCCTCCGCCAGGTACCAAGTCTGCGCCGGCCCGGCGGTGATCGTGAATATAACATCCGTGTTGCTCGGCCCTTCGGCCGTAGTGACAACGACCGGTCCGGTAGTAGCGCCGTCGGGAACCGTTGCGACTATCAGGTTGTCGGCCCAGTAGCTGATCTTCGGATAGGGAACAACCACCCCGTTGAAAGTCAGCGTGCTGCCGCTTGGACTGGCACCGAATTCCCATCCGCTGACGTACACGGTATCGCCGGCCTGTCCCTGTGTCGGTGTTACGCTCTGCATGATCGGCTTTTCCGCCGCCGCCGCGGGTACTGCCCCCACTGCCAGAAGGAGCGCCACGGCCAGGAAACAGGCGGCAAAAACGGAAGCTTTTCTCAACGAACTGGACGTTCTCAACATATCTGTCCTCCTTGATCTCTTCGTAAAAGCATAATGCGACAGTGCCCGTGGTGGCAATCCTTATGAAGAACGGGGCCGGGTGTCCCCGGCCCCGTCCGCAAGCCATCGAGACAAAAGCCTACTCCGGATACATCTTGTTTATGTCGTCGGCGAACGCCTGCGAGACATCTTTCCGCTTGACCTTCAGGGTCGGGGTGAGGAACCCGTCCGCTTCCGTCATCTCCTGGGGCAGGAGCGTGAACTTCGTGATGTTCTCGTGGCGGTCGAAGTGTTTGAGCTGCTCGTCGATGCGCTCCCTGATGAACATGTTCACTTTATCGTTCATGACCAGTTCCATGCGGTCCGAAAAGGAGATACCCTCTTTCTTCGCCCACGCCTCGAGCTCCTCCAGGTTCGGCACTATCAGGGCCGAGAGGTACTTGCGCCTGTCACCGATGACGCACGCCTGCTCGATGTACTTGTCGAGCTTCAGCTGGTTCTCGATGTTCTGAGGCGCGATGTTCTTTCCGCCGGCGGTCACGATCAAATCCTTCTTGCGGTCGGTGATGTACAGAAAGCCGTCCGAGTCGAACTCCCCGATGTCGCCGGTATAGAACCAGCCGCCGGCCAGCGCTTCCGCCGTCTCTTCGGGCTTGTTCCAGTACCCCTGCATCACGTTGGGGCCCCTGGCCAGTATCTCGCCGTCCTCGGCTATCTTTATCTCGACGTCCGGGATGACCTTCCCTACCGAGCCGAACCTTACCGAGTCGGGCGTGTTGCAGGTCAGCACCGGGGAGGTCTCGGTCAGGCCGTACCCCTCGAGGATCAGGATCCCCATCGCGTGGAAGAACTCGGCTATCTCCTTGGCCAGCGGCGCGCCCCCGGAGACGAAGAAGATGAGCCTGCCGCCCATCCTCTCGTATATCTTCGAGAAGACGAGCTTGTTGGCGATCTTGCGCTTGAATGCGAGCCCACCCGGGACCGGCTTGTGGGAGACCTGCAGCTGGCTCACCTGTCTCCCCACACCGACCGCCCAGTGGAATATCTTCTGCTTGAGCGGTGACTCGCTCTCGACGTTGGCGAGGACCCCGGCGTTGACCTTCTCGTAAAGCCTCGGAACGCTGACCATCCAGTGGGGCTTTATCTCGCCGATATCGTCCACGAGCGTGTCAATGGAACCCGCGTGGGAGATTGTACAGCCGTTGTAGACTGCGCCGTAGTAACCGGTTGCGCGCTCCAGCGAGTGGCTGAGGGGAAGGAACGACAGGACCTGGTGCGTGTCCGAGATGTCGACGAGTGTCGACACGGTCGAGATGTTGGACATGTAGTTCTTGTGGGTTGTCATCACGCCCTTCGGCGGTCCCGTCGTGCCGGACGTATAGACGATGCTGCAGAGGTCCTCAATCTTGACCGCGTCGAGACGGCGGTCGAACTCGCCCTTGTCCGCGTAGTCCTCTCCCATCTTGAGCACCTGGTCGAAGGTCACTACGTCGGGATCATTCGAGGCGGTGTTGTCCATCGTCACGATCTTCATGAGGTCCGGGATGTTCCCCTTCACCTCGAGGACCCTGTTCATGTGGTCCTCGGTGCCGACGAATACGAGCCGGGAGCCTGAATCCTTTAGGATGTACTCAGCCTGCTTGGGGGTGATGGTCGCGTACAGAGGGACGTCCACCACACCGGCGGAGACCGCCGCCATGTCCGTCATCTGCCACTCCGGGCTGTTAGCCGAGAAGATGGCGATCCGTTCGCCCGGCTGGATCCCCATGGAGGTCATCGCGAGGCCGAGATTGCGAACGTTCTCATAGAACTCGTTCCAGGAGTACTCCTTCCACTTCCCCCCGATCTTCTTCCTCATCATGACCCTGTCGCCGTACTTCTGAACCCGTGCCTTGAGCATGGCGCCTACGGTTTCCATCCTCTGCTCCTTTCTCTACTCCGGTGTATGCTGTGCGTTCACCGATAAACAAGAACTTTGTAGGAAATATCGGATATATTATACCCTTTGCAGGTAGAAGAGGCGGGGTCAGACTGTTCTTATGGATATAAACGAAGCAGTAAGACGCAGCGAGCGGTTCGAGCCGATGCGCCAGGCGTTCCGCTCCATAATCGAGAAACGGGAGAGGAACGCATCCCGCATCCCGGACCTCGAGGAGCGCCTCGAGCGCCTGAAGCGCGCGCGCGAGTCCACCGTCGGCGACGCGGCTCTGCTCGAACAGGCGATAGAGAACCTGGAGGCGAACGGATTCAGGGTCCGCCGGGCCGGTGACGCCGCGGAAGCGGCCCGGGCGGTCCTCGATGAGCTCGGGGACGAGAAGCTCCTGGTCAAGTCGAAGTCCAACCTCTCGAAAGAGATAGGGCTCTCTGAGGCGCTGGGCGGGGCCGGGGTCGAAGTAATCGAGACGGACATCGGAGACCGCATACTCCAGCTCTCCGGCGAGCCGACCGTCCACCCGACCGGGCCCTGCGCCCAGCTCACCCGCTACGACATAGCGAGGATCGTCTCGGAGTTCCTGGGCCGCGATGTCGAGCCCGAGCCCTCCCGCCTCATCGAGGCGATCCGCGAAGACCTCCTGCCCCGCATCGAGAAAGCGCGCATCGGGCTTACCTCCATGAACGCTATCGCCGCGGACGAGGGCTCGGTGTTGATCATCCACAACGAGGGCAACGTCGACCTGGTGAGCCAGCGGCCGGACAAGCTCATCATGCTCTCGTCGCCCGAGAAGATATACCCCGATCTCGAGGAAGCGATCAACATGGCGAGGATCGAGACCTACTACGCGACCGGCGAGCTGATAACCTCGTTCATGCAGATACTCTCCGGACCGAGCAGGACGGCCGACATCGAGAAAGAGATCTTCATGGGAGTGCACGGACCCCGTGAGATCGTGATAGTCATGATAGACAACGGGCGCACCCGGCTAGCTTACGACAAGCACCTGCACGAGGCTCTCCGGTGTATCGGCTGCGGCTCGTGTCTTCTCGAGTGCCCGGTGTACGACATCGTCGGCCCGGAGTACGGCTCGCCCGGCCACCTCGGCGGCATCGGCGTCTCCCTCGCCTCCTACCTCGAAGATCTCGGAGACTCAGTCGAGGACGGCCTTCCATACTGCACCACGTGCAGGAACTGCACCGAGCGCTGCCCCGTATCGCTCGACATCCCGAAGTTCATCGAGGCCTTGAGGGCCCGGGCGACGCGCGAGCAGCTGCTGCCGGTCGCAGGGCACAGACCCCTGATAGCCAGCATCAAGAACTACGGCAACCCCTGGATACAGCCGCGGCACAACCGGGACCGCTGGGCGAGAGGCCTGAAGACGGAGGGGCCGGGCGGCCCGAGCTCCACCATATTCTTCGCGGGATGCTCGCTCTCCTTCCTCTCGCAGGACGTGGCAAAGTCCGCCATGAGGCTTCTCGGCGCGGCGGGCATCAGCCCGCTCTACATGGGGAGCGAGGAGCGCTGCTGCGGGAGCCCGCTCCTGCGCCTCGGCGAGGAGGACCTCTTCCTCGAGCTCGCCCGGGAGAACATAGAGAGCTTCAACATACCGGGAGTGACGGAGATTATCACCGCGTGCCCCGGGTGCCTGAAGACGCTGCGTGAGTACAGGGACTTCTTCCCGACCTTCGGCCTTCGCGTCCGCCACGTGACCGAGGTCCTGGCGGAAGCGGTCGAAGCGGGGCGCCTCCGGCTACGCGCCCCCCGGGACCTCGTCGTAACCTACCACGACCCGTGCCACCTGGGCCGGGCCTGCGGGATATACGACGAGCCCAGGAAAATCCTCTCGGCGATCGAGGGCCTTACACTCGTCGAGATGGAGAGGAACCGGGAGTTCTCAGCCTGCTGCGGCGCCGGCGGAGGGGTGAAGACGGGGTTCCCGGAGCTGGCGGCTGCGATAGGGCTCCGCCGCTGCCGGATGGCCGAAGCGGCGGGCGCCGAGCTCATAGTTACGAGCTGCCCGTGGTGCGAGCAGAACCTCGCTGACTCGATGGTCGGAAGCGAATACCGTGTCGCTGTGAAGGACATCCTGGAGCTTGTGGAAGAGTCGCGCGTCGACAGGCCCGACTCCGACTAACCCTCAGCAGGACCCCCCGGAGCGCACCAGCAGAGCCTGCCCGACGCGGCAGTCGTTGACCGCGGCGACCGCGGAGCACTTCGCCTGGAAGAGGAAGAATGTCTCCCTTTCGGCATCCTCGAGTGTCTCCCAGTTGCCCTGCCCCTTGGATATTACGAGGTCCGCGCCGTCGAACGCCTCGCGGAATCGCCCGGTCGTCCGCGGAAGGAGCGTTCCCGGCATCTCCATCCCGCTCGAGACGATCTCGCAGAGGCCGTCCATCCCGACCTCCCTCGCCTCCAGCTCCGTAACGTCGTTTATGATGGGCGCGCCCCTGACCGCAAGGATGACCTCGATGTCTCGGCCTTCGAGCATCGTCTCTATCAGGACGCGGTCGAACACTATCTCGCCGCAGTTGTCCGCGATGAAGAGCGCGCTCCCGGCACCTTCGAGCCTTTCACGGAGGGCCGGGTACGCGTCGAGCCCCGCCTCCTCACCGACCGCCTCCGTCACGCTGCGCTCGAGGTCGAACGACTCCTGCGAGCCGGGGTCCACCGCGTTCCCCGCGATCGATAGCCTGACCGCCATCAGGAGCGGGTCGGGAGCGGAGGCGACAGTCTCACGGAGCCAGGGAAGGAGCACTTCCACCACCTCGTTCTGTCTTATCTTCTGCTTTCGGAAAGGGTCGTCTTCGCCGGACAGCTCGCGCACCATCCGGTAGAACTCCTCGCCTACCTCCGGCGGGGTCATGTCCTCTCGCGCCCTCGCGAGGATCATCGCGGCCTCCCTGAGGCAGCGGTGGTGGAATGACCCGTCATCGGTCACGAGGCGCGCGGCCGAAAGGGTCTGCCTCATGGTACACGCGTAGCACTCAGGGAGTATCTTCACTTCAGTCTTCCATCGCCTGGGGAGCCCCGCGGACAACGGCGCCGGGGACGAATCTCCGCGCCTGCTCGAGCATCGCCTGCATGTCCTCCTCCGTGAAGGGCTTCAGCTCCGCGTACCTCGGATCGATGGTCGCCTTCGGGCTGAAGTGTTGAAGCACGTAGCGCTGTTCCCCCTCCAGCATCTCCGCGATGATCGCGACGTCGGAAGGCGAGTGCATGAGCGGCACGACTGTCGTGCGGAACTCACGCTCGACACCGGAGCCCCTGATGAGTTCGATGCTCCTGCGCACGTCATCGAGAATACCTGGAAGATCCACTCCGGTGGCAAGCCTGTAGCGTCCCGGCTCCAGCGGGGCCTTCACGTCCATAGCCACGTAATCGACGAGCCCCTTTGAAAAAAGGAGCTCGAGCATCCCGGGGAAGCTGCCGTTCGTATCGACCTTGACGCCGACGCCGAGGTCCTTGAGCTGCCGGCAGAGCTCGGGCAGGCCGTCGTGCATGCACGGCTCTCCGCCGGTAACGCATACGCCATCGATCCAGCCCTCACGCTCGATGATGAACTCCCGTACCAAGGAGAACGGGACAGTCTCCAGCCGCTCGGGATGCAGCACAAGGTCGGGGTTCTGGCAGAAGGGGCACTTGAAATTGCAGCGCGGGAGGAAGAGCGTCGACGCGAGCATCCCCTCCCAGTCGAGCATGGTATTGGGGATGAAACCTTTGATCTCCAGGATAATCACCCGATGGTTAGAAGACGCAATTGGGCTACAAGACGGATTCGAGCCGGTTCTTGAGCTCCTCCGGAGGAGCCACCCCGACCAGTGTCTCTACCTGCTCGCCGCCCTTGAAAAGGACGAGCGTCGGTATCGCGGTAACGCCGAACTGCGAGGCGAGCACCGGGTTCTCGTCCACGTTGCAGCGGGCGATGACCGCGCGCCCCTCGAACTCGCCGGCCAGGCCCTCTAATATCGGGTGCATCATCTTGCAGGGGCCGCACCACGGCGCCCAGAAATCCAGGAGCGCCGCCTTGCCCGCGTTCTTTATCTCCGCCTCGAAGTTCTGTTCGTTGACCTCAAGGACTTCAGCCATTCTTCCCCCTTCCCAAGGACTCCACTGGCGTCTATTCTATATCATTTTCACGGCGCCTTCCGTGCACACGTGCTCGCAGTCGCCGCAGCGCCTGCACTTCTCGAGGTCGATGATGGGGCAGTCCTTCGCCTTCCCGGGCTCAGTCGCGGACTCCTCCCGGGCCTGAAAAGCT
>JAENXM010000129.1 GCA_016649525.1 Actinomycetota bacterium | reverse complement strand
TCTCCTCAAGCGTATCGCCATCAAATGCTTTATGCTTCTCGAGCACCTGCTCCACCACAGCAGGTATGTCCATGAAACCTATCCGCCCGGAAAGAAAAGCGGAAACGGCTTCCTCGTTAGCGGCGTTGAGCGCGGTCGTGTAGGTCCCACCCAGGTGGCCCGCATGGTACGCGAGCGAGATGCACGGAAACCTCTCGTCATCGACCTCCTGGAACGTGAGGGTACCGCCTTCGGTAAGCGAAAGGTAACACGCGGGGTTTGGAGCCCTGTCGGGATGTGTTAATGCGTACTGTATCGGTATCCGCATGTCGGGGACCCCGAGGTGGGCAAGCACGGACCCGTCGACCATCTCGACCATCGAATGTATGACGCTCTGAGGGTGTACGACGACCTCGACATCATCAAGACCTGCACCGAAGAGGTGGTGTGCCTCGAGCACCTCGAGCCCCTTGTTCATCAACGTGGCGGAATCGACCGTCACCTTGGGTCCCATCGACCAGGTCGGGTGTGCCAGCGCGGCTTTCACGGTCACCTTTTCCAGTTCATCACAAGGAGTATCCCTGAAAGGCCCGCCGGAAGCGGTCAGTATTATCCGGCGGAGCTTAGACAGGTCCTCACCCTTCAGACACTGGAAGATCGCTGAGTGTTCGCTGTCTACCGGGATGACCGGCGCGTCTTTCTTCCGCGAAGTTTCCATCACGAGCCGCCCGCCCGAGACGAGGCTTTCCTTGTTGGCCAGGGCAAGCGGTATCCCCTGTTCCAGTACGTTCAGGGTCGGCGCAAGCCCGGCGAAACCCACTATCGAGTTGGGCACCAGGTCGTAAGCGCTGTCTTGCAGCAGTTTTTCGATACCATCAGGGCCACCGTAGAATTCAATGCCCATCTCCTTGAAAGCGCCCTCGAACTCGCCGGCCGCCTTTGAATCGCTCAATGCCACGCACCCGGGCTTCAGCAGGTCAGCCTGTTCGACCAGCAGCCGCCCGTTGCTGTTTGCGGTAAGAGCTTCAACGTTGATGGAATCGGCAAGGAGTAAAGCGACCTCGACCGCCTGCGCGCCTATGGAGCCTGTCGAACCGAGTATGGCGACGTTCTTCAAGACTGCCCCTCCAGCTGAAATACACGGAAAAGACCATGAGACCTTGCTAGAACTTGATCGCGAAATAGAACAGGTAATAAAAGACCGCTGGTGCGACGAACAGGGTGGAGTCGAACCTGTCCATTATCCCACCGTGCCCCGGTATCAGAGCTCCCATGTCCTTGACCCGGTAGTCCCTCTTTATAAGCGACTCGGATAGGTCCCCCAGCGGACCGAGTATGACCACTATCGCCGCGATGATGAGCGCGACGCCGATAGAGAACCATCTGTAATCCTCGATGCTTACTACGATGAGGCGGAACAGCAAAGATGCCGCCAGCACGCCGATCGTCCCCGCGATCGCCCCTTCCAGGCTCTTGCTGGGGCTGATATTCAGAGCTATCTTGTGCCTCCCGATCTTTCTGCCTATCGCCCATGCAAGGACGTCGTACACCCAGATGAGGGCAACAAGGAAAATGACTATGAGCCAGCTTCTCTTTACAGGAAGGTCCCGCAGGAGCACCAGATGGCTCAGGCAAAGCCCGGCGAGGATCGGCGCCAGGACCGTCAGCGCGACAGCCTTCGTGGGCGGGACGTGCCTCAAGACCACCATGTACCAGATAAAAGCGAAGAAGACTATTGCGATGGTCACGTAACCGAAGCTCGCTATGCCCTTGAAGTGAGCCATGAAAACGTAGGCGACCGACCCGAGGATACCCAGAACGGCCGCGGTCGGCACGGCCTCCCCCTTCGTCTCGAACAAGCCGAACAGTTCTATGGAGCCCAGGGCGGCAGCGAGCGCGACCGCAATAGTAAACGGGAGTTTGCCCCATATAAGAGTGCCGAGAAGCACTATCGCGAAAAGAACAGCGCCGATGATCCGTTCAGTTACGGAGGAATCCTCCCTGGACCCTCGCCTGGCCCGCCGCTCCGCCAAAAGGGGCCCCCTATATCTCCATCAGTTCCTTTATCTTCTTCTCCATCAACTCGTCTATTTCTTTTATGTACTTATCCGTAATCTTCTGTATATCCTCCATGCCCCGGTGGAGGTCGTCCTTCGTCATCTCCCCCCGCTTCTCCTCGTGGCGCATGGCCTCGACCGCATCCCGCCTCACGTTTCTGACGGCTACTCTTCCCTCCTCCGCACGGGTCTTTACCAGTTTCGTCAGGTCATGCCTGCGCTCCTCGGTCAGCTGGGGTACCGACATGCGGATCACCTCGCCATCATCTGTGGGCACGAGCCCGAGGTCCGATTGCGTGATGGCCTTACTGATCTCCCCTACACTGTTCCTATCATACGGCTGGATGACCAGAAGCCTGGCCTCCGGAGCGGTGATGGTGGCGATCTGGTACAGGGGGGTCATGGTGCCGTAGTAATCGACCTGCAGCCTTTCAACCAGCGCCGGGGACGCTCTTCCGGTCCGGACCGAACCGAACTCCTGCGTGGTGATCTCGACCGCTTTCTTGATCTTGCGCTCGGCCTCCTCCATTGTGTCAGCCATATCGAACCCCTTCTGCGTCAACTCCGCCGGCCGCCGGTTTTCACGGCCGTATGCGCTCTTTACCTATCACTCTTAACGACGGTCCCGACCTCATCGCCGCAGCACAACCTCCTGAAGTTGCCCTCCTCGAAGATATTGAAGACGAAGATCGGGAGTCCGTTGTCCATGCAGAGGCTTACCGCTGTGGCATCCATGACCTCGAGCTCCATGTTCAAGACATCGAGGTAAGAAAGTTTGCGGAACATGGTGGCGTCAGGATCTTTGATGGGGTCACGGTCGTAGACCCCGTCGACCTTCGTCGCCTTTAATATAGCTTCGGCGCCTATCTCGAGGGCCCTCAGGGCGGCAGCTGTATCCGTTGTGAAGTAAGGGTTGCCCGTACCGGCAGCGAAAACCACGACCCTTCCCTTCTCGAGGTGTCGAAGCGCCCGGCGTCTTATGTGCGGCTCCGCTATCTCGCGCATGGTGACCGCCGTCTGGACGCGCGTGTAGACTCCCTTTTTCTCGAGCGCATCCTGCAGGGCAAGCGCGTTCATGACCGTGGCCATCATTCCCATGTAGTCGGCTGTGGCCCTGTCCATCCCCTTCGCGCTCGCAACGTCTCCCCGGAAGATGTTCCCTCCGCCCACCACCAGCGAAAGCTGCACTCCCATCCCGTGCACCTCGGAAAGCTGCTCGGCTATTGAAGAGACGACATCGGTATCGATGCCGTATCCAACGGAGGAGTCCATGAAGGCCTCACCGGAAAGCTTGATGAGGACCCGCTTGAAAACAGGCCTTACTGCGCTCCCTGGAGACTCATTCATTTTGCCCTCTTCCTCGGACATGCGAAAAGTCCTCTTGCCCTCTGATTCTATTCCTGTTTCTCGCCTACCTGGAAGCGGCTGAACCTGCGGATCGCCAGTTTTTCGCCTACCTTCGCAGACGTCTGCGTCAATAGCTCACCCACAGACTCAGACGGGTCCTTGACGAACGGCTGCTCCAGGAGGCATACCTCCTGGTAGTACTTCTCGAGCATCTCATCGATGATGCTGTCGTGCTCTTTCTCGGGCTTACCGTCCGCAACGCAGAGCTCCCTGTAGATCTCCTTTTTGGAGTCCACGACATCTCCCGGCACGGACTCACGGTCCTGGTACAGGGGGTTGCATGCCGCGATCTGGAGTGCCACCAGGTGAGCCAGTTCGAGGAACTCATCGTTGCGTGCCACGAAGTCGGTCTCGCAGTTCAGTTCAACGAGCGCCCCGATCTGCCTGCCGATATGAAGATAGGCCTCGATTATGCCCTGCTCGGTCTCTCTTTCGTCGCGCTGTTTGACACGGGCAAGGCCCTTCTCCCGCAGAATGCGCACGGCCTTTTCCGTGTCACCTTCAGCGCCTTCGAGCGCGCGCTTGCAGTCCATCATTCCGGCGCCCGTCTTATCCCTAAGCTCCTTTACCTGCTTCGCGTCTATTCTCTCGATATCCGACATCTATTCTCCTTGTGCATGCGGATCCAGGGTCAAGTCCCCTCGGGTGAGCCCTCTGTTCCAGCCGGCTCGGCCTCAGCTTCCTCTGTCGCCTCTTCCGGTTTTTCATCGGGAACCTCATCCGGGTAGGAAGGAATCTCCGGCGATGCGATGTCATCGGGGGACGCGCTGTAGGCCGGAACAGCGGAAGAGAGCCTTGCAGTCGCCTCCTCCGCTTCCTGCTCGGCGGTTTCGGCCTGCCTCGCCATCTCCTCGACGAGCCTTGCCTCCATCATCCCCTTGCCGTCGATCACCGCATCCGCGACTATCCTGCACATGAGCCCGGCCGCCCGGATCGCGTCGTCGTTACCTGGTATCACGTAATCGACCTCGTCCGGGTCGCAGTTGGTGTCGACGAGCCCCACGATAGGTATGCCGAGCTTTCGAGCCTCCGCGACTGGTATCCTTTCCTTGTGCGTGTCGATCACAAAGATCATCTCGGGCAACCGGTGCAGGGTCCGGATACCCTCGAGGTTGTGCTGCAGTTTCAGTATCTTGCGCCTGATCTGCAGGCCCTCCTTCTTGGTAAGCAGGTCGAGCTCTCCCTCCCTGTCGCGGCGCTCCAGTTCGTCGAGGTACATGATCCTCTTGTGGATGGTCGCGAAGTTGGTCAGAGTCCCGCCGAGCCATCTCTGGTTGACGAACGGCATGCCGCACCTCTCGGCATGCTCGAGCAACGCCTCCTGTGACTGCTTCTTGGTACCGACGAACAGGATGCTCCCTCCATCCGCTATCGTGTTGCGCACCGCGTTGTAGGCGGTGCCAATCATGACCAGCGTCTTCTGCAGGTCGATTATGTATATGTCGTTCCGCTCGGTGAATATATAGGTCTTCATCTTGGGGTTCCACCGGCGGGTTTGGTGACCGAAATGAACTCCCGACTCCAGGAGTTCCTTCATGGTGACTACTGCCATCAAAACCTCCCAATTGGTTAGCCTCCCCCGGCTTCAACCCCCGCGGCCACCGTTTAAGGCACCGGCCGTTGAGTCTGCCGGGGTGTGTATTTTGCCCCATCCGGGCAAGCAAATTTTCACAAGTTTAATATAGTGCAGTTCAATCTGCAACAATGGGGTCAGGTCTTGAATCGCAGATCCCGGCCTGAGAGGCCGGGCTTAATATTTAGGCCGGGTTCTTAGCCCGGTTCACAGATCCCGGCCTGAGAGGCCGGGCTTAATATTTAGGCCGGGTTCTTAGCCCGGTTCACAGATCCCGGCCTGAGAGGCCGGGCT
>JAENXM010000066.1 GCA_016649525.1 Actinomycetota bacterium | reverse complement strand
TCCAGGAGTAAGAAAGAACGGCCTCTCAGGGTTTTAGCCCGGCCTCTCAGGCCGGGGAAAGAGCCGGGCTAAGAGCCCGGCCTAAAGCTTAAAGCCCGGCCTAAAGCTTAAAGATGCTCAGGGTTTCTTGAGGCCGAGCATCTCGCGGGTCTCGTCCGGCGTGGCAACCTCGCGTTCGGCGATCTTTGCTATCTCGACCGCTTTTTTCACCTGCTCCCACGAGCCCTCGGCGAGGTTGCCCTTTGTCACCCAGATGTTATCCTCGAGGCCCACACGGATGTTTCCGCCGATCGGGGCCGCGTACATGGCACCGGCGAACTGGGCCGGCCCGACACCGCAGGTGCTCCAGGTCGCGTCCTCGGGTATTGTGTCGAGGAACAGGGAGAAGTTGCGAGGCGAGAAAGGCATCCCGCCGAGCACGCCCCACACGAACTGGAAGTGCATAGGCTCCACGAATATCCCCTGGTGCCGCGCGAAAAGCACGTTGTACAGACCGCCCATATCGTAGATCTCGAACTCGGGCCTGGTGCCGACCTCCTTCATGGTGTTCGCGTACCCAACGAGCATCTCGAACGTGTTCTCGAAAGTGATCTCGAACATGACCTTGTGCTCTTTCCAATCCCCCACGGCGAAGTTCATGGTCGCGGTATTGAGCGACGCCATCTCCGGCTTGAAGGTCTCCACGACAGATATCCTCTGCTCCTTGGTCGCGCCGATCCCTATAGCGGTGCTGAGGTTGATGATGATGGGGCATTCAGCCCTTATGCCCTCCAAGATCGCGCCAAGGATATCCAGGTCGGCGGTAGGCATGCCGTTCTCCGGGTCGCGGGCATGGATGTGAACAATAGCCGCGCCGTTCTCGTAGCACTTGACCGCCTCGGCTACAAACTCATCTCTCGTGTAAGGTACGTTCGGGTTCTGGTGCTTGAGGGTCGCCGCGCCTGCCAGAGCGGCGGTGATGATGCATTTGTTGGACTTTGCTGCCATTCCCTACCACCTCCATTTGCAAGTGCCGTCAGTGAAAACACCGTATATTGAATACACCGTATATATATCATAAAAGGCGGAAGAAGGTCAGCATGAGAAGATGACCGACGAATTCAGGCAGGGCGCATTTATTACGTCGTGCCTGTCTTCTATAATTAGGTTGTTGGTTTTTCATAGCCGTATAACGGGTTGCCGCTTCTGGGCCAGAGCGACCCTTAATATTCTGATGTGGTTCGAGAGGTGAACGGTTGGCCAGAGAGCCTGCACTTTCCGAGAATGCCATAAAGGTGCTCGAGCGTCGATACCTCGCGCGGGAAGCCGATGGGAACCTCACGGAGACCCCGATGGAGATGCTCGAGCGGGTGGCGCGCGCCGTCGCTGACGCCGACAGGCCTTACTGCGGTGATAAGGAAGTCCAGCGTTCTTATGAGACGTTCCTCGATATGATGACGTCGCTCGAGTTCCTGCCCAACTCTCCGACGTTGATGAACGCCGGCCGCGACCTGGGGCAGCTTTCCGCATGCTTCGTGCTCCCGGTGGACGACAGCATGGAGGGGATATTCGAGGCGGTCAAGGAGATGGCCCTCATACATAAGTCCGGCGGCGGGACCGGCTTCAGCTTCTCGCGCTTGAGGCCACGAAACGACGTTGTGATGTCGACAAAGGGTATAGCGAGCGGGCCGGTCTCGTTCATGACGGTCTTCGACGCGGCCACGGAGACGGTCAAGCAGGGCGGCACGAGGCGCGGCGCCAACATGGGGATCCTGCGCGTCGACCACCCCGACATCCTGGAGTTCATCCACTCGAAGGCCGAGTACCACCTGCTCAATAACTTCAATATCTCCGTGGCGCTTACCCCGGAGTTCGTGAAGGCGCTTTCCGAAGGGATAGAGTACGACCTTGTCAATCCCAAGAATGGCGAGGTGACCGACAGGCTCGACGCGCGCGAGGTGATGGACGAGATAGCGACGGTCGCCTGGAAGACAGGCGAGCCAGGTGTCATCTTCCTCGACCGCATGAACGAGGGGAACCCCACGCCGGCCCTGGGTGAGATAGAGAGCACGAACCCCTGCGGCGAGCAGCCACTCTTACCCTTCGAGTCCTGCAACCTGGGGAGCATAAACCTTGGGCTTTTGGTAAGCGATAAAGGCGGAAGGCCGACCATCGATTGGGACCACCTGGACTCCCTGGTGCGCGAGGCGGTCCATTTCCTGGATAACGTGATAGACGTCAGCAAGTACCCGCTCGATAAGATCGAGGCGCTGACAAAGGGAAACAGGAAGGTAGGCCTAGGCGTGATGGGCTTTGCCGACATGCTGGTCAAGCTCGGCATCCCGTACGATTCCGACGAGGCGCTGGATACCGCCCGTGAGGTGATGTCTTTTGTCTCGCGCGTCTCCAGGGAGACTTCAGAGGCGCTCGCTGCGGGGCGCGGGCCTTTCCCGAACTTCGACAAGAGCCGGCATGCCGGGGAGGGTTCCGCCCCCCTTCGGAACGCGACGACGACCACCATCGCCCCGACCGGTTCCATAAGCATAATCGCCGGGTGCTCCAGCGGCATCGAGCCTCTTTTTGCGGTGGCCTACGAGCGGAGGGTCCTCGATGACGAGAGGCTTCTCGAGGTCCATCCGGAGTTCCTGAGGGTTGCCCGCGAAGAGGGCTTCCTTTCCGATGAGCTGGTCGACAGGGTCGCGGAGTACGGCTCTGTGGGGGAAATAGAGGGGATACCCGAGGAAGTGAAAAGGGCATTCGTGAGCGCGCACGAGGTGGAGCCGGAGTGGCATATAAGGATGCAGGCCGCCTTCCAGGAGTTCACGGACAACGCTGTGAGCAAGACCGTCAACCTGCCGCAGGACGCCACCATCGAAGACGTAGAAAGGCTGTACCTGCTCGCATACGAGCTGGGGTGCAAGGGCGTGACTATCTACCGTTACGGGAGCAGGCCGCAGCAGGTCCTTTACCGGGGGCACGGCCTGCCGGGATACGGCATCAGGCCCCGCGAGCGCCAGAAGGTGACTAGCGGGACAACGAAAAAGGTGAAGATAGGCTGCGGTAACCTCTACGTCACGGTGAACTCCGACGACGACGGGATCTGCGAGGTATTCACGGCGCTCGGGCGCGCCGGCGGATGTCCTTCGCAGTCGGAGGCGACGAGCCGCCTGATATCCCTCGGCCTTCGCTCGGGAATAGACATCAGCGAGATAACCGAGCAGCTCAAGGGTATACGCTGCCTGTCCTCGATAAAGAGCGAGCAGGCCGAGGTACTTTCATGTCCCGACGCGATAGGGCGGGCCATAGAGGATTACCTCGCGGCGAACGGCTTCTTTCTCGCGTACGGCGAGGAGGGCGAGGGCTACATGGTCTGCCCGGAGTGCGGTGCCGCGATGGAGCTCGAGGGCGGGTGCAGGGTCTGCCGCTCGTGCGGCTTCTCGCACTGCGGGCCTTGATAGCCCCTTGATTCGCACCATTTCATAGGAGAACATGACTCACGTGGATGATCTGACCGATAAACACTTTGTGGGAGAATCTGAGCCGGCGTGCGGGAACGGTTTCGCGATAAACCGGCCGCCTCTACGGAGGCTCCGACGTTTCTTCTACCGGAACCTGGGTCCTCCGAAGATGCCGCTCTCCTTCTCGCTCGGATGCTTCGTGGTCAGCGCGTTCCGTGGGCGGATACCTTTCACGAAGTACGCGTCTCCGGGCCACTACACCTTCTACATACCGCCGTTCGGTACCGAGGCCTACCGTAGGGTGATGCGCGCCGGTGTGAGGCGCGACCTTCACATGGCAGGCGGTCCGGCCGCTGTGACCTTCGCCGTGACGGCCAGGTGCCCGTGTTCCTGTTATCACTGCTCGGCCCACCGCAGACCGGCTGACGGAGAGATGGACACCGGGCTGGCAAAGGATGTCATAAGGCAGTGCGCGGACATGATGGTAGGTACGATCGTTCTTACCGGGGGCGAGCCCATGATGCGCGAGGACCTGCCGGAGCTGATATCTCAAGTGGGGACCTGCGATGCGATCCCTCAGATCTTCACGAGCGGATACTTCCTGGACAGAGAGCGGACGAGAGAACTCAAGGAGGCCGGGCTTAAGGTCGTGTTCGTGAGCCTGGACAGCCCCGATGTGGAAGAGCACGACAGGACAAGAGATGTCGAAGGCCTTTTCGAGAGGGCCTGCGAGGGCATACGTTATTCGGTTGACGAAGGTATGTCCGTCGGGATAAGCACGTTTGCCACGCACGAGTCGGTGGCGCGGAAGTACCACGAGCGGTTCTTCAGACTGGGGGAGAGACTGGGTGTCAGCGAGCTCACCATCTTCGACGTGACTCCGACCGGAAAGATGCTGGAGCGGGAGGACCTGCTTCTGACCCCGGAGGAGCACAGGGTCCTGTCGGAGCTCCAGGAGGGGCAGTACGCGCGGAAGTCCGGGCCGAAAGTCGTGACGATGTCCTACGTGAACGAGACCGACATCATAGGGTGCTTCGGGGCCAAGTTCCAGCTGCACATAACGCACGACGGGTTCGTCACGCCGTGCGACTTCACGCCGCTGCATTTCGGGAACGTCAAGGAAGAGACGCTGAGGGTCATCTGGAACAGGATGCGCGTCCACCCCGAGTACAGGAAAAAGACGGTGCCGTGCAGGATGCAGGACCCCGAGTTCCGCCGCAGGTACATCCACAAGATCCCGCCCGATGTGCCGCTCCCATACCCGATGGACCGAATCCCCATGGAGTAACCCCCTGGTCTAGACCTGACCCCTTCTTACAGGAGTGAGACAGGGTCCACGTCCAAAGATACCTTCACGTCTTTACCGGCCGGGAACTTCTTCGCGTACTCGTAGAAGCGGCCGACTGAAGCCTTCAGCTTTTCTGAAATCGCGTTGATGTCGCCGCTCTTCAGCAGGATGTGCCACCGGTACTGGCCGCGTAGTCGTGAAAGGGGGCTGGGGGCGGGACCCAGTATGGTGACGCCGCAGCCGGCGAGGTCGCCTTCGAGTATCTTTCTCATCCTCTCCGCGGAGCGGGCGGCAGCCGTGAGGTTCGCCGAGGTCACGTGGACGTTGACAAGGTCTACAAACGGCGGGTAAAGGGCACTTCGTCGCATCTCGAGCTCGGCCTCGATGAAATCCTCTGTGTTGCCGGTTAGAGCGCGGACTGCCGGGTGCTCCGGGTTGAACGTCTGGACGATGACGCGCCCGGGCCTCAAGCCCCGCCCGGCACGCCCGCTGACCTGTGTCAGGAGCTGATAGGTGCGCTCGCTCGCGCGGAAGTCGGGGAGCGCGAGAGCGGTATCCGCGTTTATCACGCCGACGAGGGTCACGCCCGGGATGTCGAGGCCCTTGGCAATCATCTGCGTTCCGATAAGTATTTGGGCCTCGCCTGCGCTGAACGCGCCGAGAAGTATCCAGTGGGCGTCCTTGGTGGTCGTTGTGTCGGTGTCCATCCTGATAATCGATACGTCGGGGAGGTTCTTCCTGACCTCGTCCTCGACGCGCTGGGTGCCCGCGCCGAACTGCCTGAGCGGACCCCGTCCGCAGTTGGGGCATTCTTTAGGGACATTCCAGGTCTTGCCGCAGTGGTGGCACATGAGCATGTCACCCTTCCTGTGGTAAGAAAGGCTCACCTCGCATTCGTCGCAGCCCATGATGTGTCCGCAGGAGCGGCACTGCAGGTAGTTGGCGAACCCCCTCCTGTTCAGGAACAGTATCGCCTGCTCGCCTGCCGCGACGGTCCTGACGAGCGCGTCGAGGAGCAGGGGAGAAACGAGCGGCACCTCGCCCGCGCCCCCGACGGACTTCATGTCCACTACCTCCACCGCGGGCAGAGGCCGGTTGTCTATGCGGTTGGGGAGGACGAGGTGCTCGTAGGTGCCCGCGCGCGCCTTCTCGACGGACTCGAGCGCTGGAGTAGCGCTGCCTAGTATGACGACTGCTCCGGCCATGCGGGCCTTCGACTCGGCCACCTCCCTCGCGTGGTAACGCGGCGCCGTATCGCTTTTATAGGATGGCTCATGCTCCTCGTCTATGGCGATGAGTCCGAGGTTCGCGAGAGGGGCGAAGAGGGCGGAGCGCGCTCCGACGACGACACTGTAGCGGCCCTCCCGGATACCCCTCCACTGGTCGAACCTCTCGCCGGTCGACAGCCGGCTGTGAAGGACAGCTACCTTTCCGGGGAAGCGCGACGAGAAGCGCTCGAGGGTCTGTGGAGTGAGCGAGATCTCCGGTACCAGTACTATTGCGCTTCGACCGAGTGCGAGGACCCTCTCGATCGCGCGCAGGTAGACCTCCGTCTTCCCAGAACCCGTCACGCCTTCCAGGAGGAAGACCCCGTGGCGTTTCTCATCCAGCGCCCTGGTGATGCGGTCGATCGCGGCCCGCTGGTGCTCGTTGGGTGTCGGTATCTCCAGGGTCCCCCGTCCGTATCCCAGCCTCGGCTGGCGAAGAAGCTCCTCGCTCGCGATTTCGACTACCCCCTTCCGGGCAAGCGACTTCAGGCTCGACGCGCTCGCGCCGGAAACGCGTAAGAGGTCGCTCTGGAACTCCACCCCGTCGTGGGCGAGCAGATGGCCCATGATGTCGCGCTGGCGCGGCGGCAGCTTATCCTGCTCCAGGGTATCGAGGGCGTCCGGGCTTATCCTTACTGCAAGACGGGCCGCCGGGCTGGCCGCGGGCTCGGTAAGTACGAACCTGCGCTTGACGATACCCTTCTCCTCGAGCGAGGCGACCGCGGAAGACGCAGAGCGGGAACCGACATGGCTCTTCAGCGTGCCGATCTCCACTTCCCGCTCGGAAGCGGAGAGGACCTCCACGGTTTCGCGGAGCGCGGTCTGCCGCTCCCCGAGAATGCCCAGGGCTTCTTCGCGGTCCACTGTCATGGAGACGTACTGCTTGACCTTGCGGCTGCGACCGGGGGGCATGACGAGCCGGAAGGCGGAGGAGAGCGATGAGGCGTAGCGCGCCGCTATCGAGTGGCAGAGGCGCTGTGCGTCGAAGTCGAAGAGTGGCGGCTCGTCGAGGACGCGCGAGATGCCCTTCACGCGGGAGACATCGGGCCGCGAGAGGAACCCCACCACGTATGCGAGCATCATGCGGTTTGTGAAGGGGACCAGAACGAGGGACCCGATATCGACCTTCTCCCTCAATTCCTCCGGAACGGAGTAATGGAACGGTCGGTCGAGTTCCTGGACCGGCGTGTCTATTATGACTTCGACGTATTGATTCGGCGTGCGCTTCACCCCCTCGGGTCTGATTATACAATCGGGCGCACACATGTAACCGGGGTTGTCGTCGATAGTGTGCGGTAGAATTGGGCCATGGAACTCGAAGGAATCCTCCGGGGCCTCAGGGAATACGAGGGAATCAAGCGTAAGGCATGTATCGGGCCGTGGGCCCGACCTTTCCTCCGGACATCGCCGACGGGCCCCGGTGACGACGCGGGCGCGGTCGCCGTCGAGGGAGGATACCTGCTCCTTTCGGGCGAGGGAATCTGGCCGGAACTGCTGGAGGACCCCTTCTTCGCCGGTTTCTGCGCGGTGACGGTCAACGTCAACGATGTCTACGCGATGGGCGGCAGACCGCTCGGTCTTCTCTCGATCGTCTTTTCCGGAGGGTTCTCCGTGGGGCACCGCGATGAGTTCCTGGCCGGAATGGAGAAGGGCCTCGAGCATTACGGTGTGCCCCTTCTCGGAGGGCACACGAGCCCGTGGGACGACGTCTCCCTTGTGGCGGTCTCGATCGCTGGTTTTGCGAAAAAGCTCCTCAGAGGAGACGGCGCGACGCCCGGGGACGCCCTGATGGTCGCGTACGACCTGGAAGGAAGGAGGCATCCCGACTTCTATGCGTGGGACACAGTGACGGGCGCGGATGGCTCACGCACGGTCCGAAAGCTCGAGGCGCTGTGCGAGCTCGCAGAAAGGGAGATTTGCTCGGCCTGCAGGGACATCTCGAACCCCGGATTGCTCGGGACTCTAGCCATGATGCTAGAATCCGCGGGTGTTGGGGTGCGCGTTTCGGTGGAAGACATACCTGTGCCCGAGAGCGTCGAACTCGAATGGTGGCTCAAGGCCTATCCATCATATGGATTCCTTCTCTCAGTGCCTCCCGAGAGTGTCCAATCAGTGTTTGCTGTTCTTGATGAAGCCGGCGTGGGCCGGGCGCGGATAGGCGAGGTGGAGGAGGGTTCGGAGATCAAGGTTCAGCTGGGAGACGAGAGCGCACTTTTTCTGGACTGGAACAAAGACCCCGTTACCGGGCTGTTCTCGGGTTGATGTGCCGGCCCCTCTACCAGCCGGGCGGAATCTGCCCGCGGTTGGCTATGGCCCAGAACGCAGCGACCAGCGGCGCCATAGCCGCGCAGAAAACGACGAAGCAGGCAGCGAGCCTGAATAGAAAGATTCCCTCGAGCTGAACCCAGGTAAGGTTCTTCGTGAGCTTTTTAGACTTGATGGGCCAGCGTTT
>JAENXM010000121.1 GCA_016649525.1 Actinomycetota bacterium | reverse complement strand
TGTCGGCGAGGCTTATCCTATCCGGCTTTTCGCCGCCGACAGTCCAGAGCTCATCGAGCGCCACCAGGGACATGAAGGACATCTTGCCCAACAGGGTCGCGTATTCCTCCATGGTCAACTCCAGCTTCTCCGCCACCTCTTCATCAGTGGGAACCCGCAGAAGCTCGCTCTCGAGCGCCAGGTAGGCCCGCTCTACCTCCCTCGCCTTCGCCCGGATAGAGCGGGGGACCCAGTCGTCCGCACGGAGCTCGTCGATTATGGCTCCCTTTATGCGGGCTATCGCGTAGGTTTCGAACTTAATGCCCCTTTTGTGGTCGTACTTGTCGATGGCATCGATGAGGCCGAACACGCCGTAGCTGACCAGTTCGGCGAACTCGACCGAGGGAGGGAGTCCCGAAGAGACACGGCCCGCCACGTACCTCACGAGCGGAGAGTAATGAAGGATCAACTTCTCGCGAGATTCGGTCGAGTTGGTCTGCTTGTAATCATCCCAGAGGGCATCGGCCTCAACGTCGGCCTTTTGCTCGAAAACGGCCTTACGCCCGGCAGCATCCTTGGAGGGCCCCGTTTTTTCAGAGGATTCAGCCCGTTTCATCGAACATCCTTAGGCCCTAGGGTGGCTTTTATCGTAAGCCTTTCTTATCTCGCCCCGTGTAAGGTGCGTGTGCACCTGGGTGGTAGCGACGTTCTTGTGCCCCAGAAGTTCCTGCACAGTCCTGAGGTCGGCCCCCCGTGACAGAAGGTGCGTCGCGAACGTGTGCCTGAGCGTATGCGGGCTCAGACCTTCCCCCCCGAGAGCCGCCCTGCACTCCCTGTCAACGATACGTCTCGCCTGACGGGGGTCAAGCGGCGAGCCCCTATTACCCAGGAAAACGATATCACCGCTGTATGCATCGGGCTTCAAGAGCGCGGGCCTCGTTTCCTTCAAATAGCGCTCCAGGGAGACGGTGGCATGTCTTCCAGCCAGAACCACCCTCTCTCTTCTCCCCTTGCCGACCACTCTCATGACGCCGGCCTTCAGATCGACATCCCCCAGGCGCAGGCTGCACAACTCGCTTACCCTTATCCCGGTGGCGTACAGCACCTCTATTATAGCGCGGTCGCGCAAGCCCGTATCAGTGCTTTTTCCAGAACCCTCCGCCAGAGCCGTCGCCTCGGTTTCTGTTAGAAAACGGGGCGGGTTACTCCCCTTCACCGAGAAGGTCAAAACGCTCGCCGGGTCCCGGCTAAGGGCGCCGGACTCGGCAAGGAAGTGAAAAAAGGAACGGAGGCAGGCGCACCTTCGCGCGACCGTGGCGCGCGAATAGCCCCTCGTCCGCTGGTTCGCGAGAAAGCTCCTGAGAGTCTTGTGGTCCAGAGCCGAAAGGTCGTTGATCCCCGCTCGCGAGCAGAACTCCGCGAAATGCCCGAGGTCGCGCCTGTACGATTTTACGGTGTTCGGGGAGAGGTTGCGGACGTTCTTCAAGTAGGCGATGAACGCGTCTATTCTTTTATCTATCTCAGGGATATCTGGGGTCTGATGCCGGGATGGCTCTGAAGCGTAACGCCCTGAAACGGCCTTTTCATCCTGTTGCATGATAATAGTATATTATAATGATTTATAGTTCTGTCAACTAATGTGAAAAGTGTTGGCGGCTGTTCGGGAGCAAGAAGGAGACGACATGGACGTTGAAATGGTTTTCAAGGCTGTCGAGGAAAAAGCCGACCTCATGGCAAAAATGCTCTCTGACATCATCCGCATAGATACGTCCGTCCCTCCCGGTGGGAACTACCCGGAACTGGTCGACTACCTTGAACCGCTCCTCGAGCGAGCGGGCCTTCGTACCGAAAGGGTCGTAGTGCCTGAAGAAGAGTGGCGCAGGATCCCGCTGCCCCTCGAAGGTGAAAGGGTGAACCTTGTCGCTTCCATGGATTCGGGAAAGCCACCCAT
This sequence comes from Actinomycetota bacterium, assembly GCA_016649525.1. Taxonomy (GTDB): domain Bacteria; phylum Actinomycetota; class Geothermincolia; order Fen-727; family Anoxymicrobiaceae; genus JAENXM01. Next base: position 3,648 of record JAENXM010000121.1, on the reverse strand, counting down.
TTCCATATACGCTCACATGGATGTCGTCCCTGCCGGGGTGGGCTGGACGGTGGAGCCTTTTACGGGAAAGATCGAGAACGGTGAAGTCTTCGGGCGGGGCGCCGTCGACATGAAGGGCACCATGCCGCCGGCAGTGTTGGCCATGGAGATGATAAAGGAGCTCGGCCTCGAGCCCCGCTTCGACGTACGGGTGCTGCTCTGCACCGACGAGGAGATCGGGATAGACCCGGGCGCCGCATACCTGGCGAGGAAAGGCTATTTCAAGGCGCCCGTCATCCACCTCGAGGGCGGAGGACAGGGCCCAGCGATGATAGCCGCGAACGCGGGTTCCTTGAAAGCGACGATAACCACTGTCGGGCGCGAGGTCCACTCAGGCCTCAGCTTCATGGGAATCAACGCGCTCGAGGAGATGTTCCCCGTCATCCAGGAACTGATGGAGCTGAAGCGAAAAGTCGAACTGCGCGAATCTAGCTTTTCCTCCTTCCCCTTCCCGGGCGTGCCATCAGACAAGCTCACGCCGACCTTCAACCTCAACATACTGACGGCCGGAGAAAAGCTCAACATCGTCCCGGGGGAAGCGGAGCTGCAGATCGACAGGCGCTTTCTACCCGAGGAGGAGATCGAAGACGTGCGGGCGGAGATAGAGGCTGCGGTCGACATGGCACGCGGGAGAAGCAAAGCGGAGCGTATCAACACCGAGTTCGTTACCATCTACCTGCCCCACTCCATAGACACTCATTCCCCCCACGTCGAGCGCTGGAACGAGGGGGTGAGGCTCGCGCTCGGGCTGCCGGCGGACCTCGACTTCATTTATCCCGCGACAACCGGTGCCACCGACATGAGCTTCGTCAAAGATATCCTTAAGACCGACCAGTTCGTCGGTACAGGGGTCATGGACCTGGAGCATACGGGAGCACACCAGGCGGACGAGAGCGTCCCGATCGAGAACATGGTCCATCTTTGCCAGGAACTGATCTATTTCCTGGTGGACTGAGAGGTCACGTGATATCTTCCCCCGGGGCCGCGGCGCACCATCCCCATGACCTCCATCCGCGAAAGAAGGGACAGGGCTTCCCCGACCGACAGGCCCGCGTGTCCGGCTATCTCCACGGCGTCGCAGGGACCAGCCTCGAGCGCATCGAGGGACTTCTGCTCCTCCACCGTCAATCGCTCTGAGGGTATCTCCAGCGGGAGTGTTTCCTGACCGGCGAGATCGAGCTCCTCGAGGATGTCCTCCACCGACCCCACCAGCGAAGCCCCGTTCCTTATGAGAGCATTCGTTCCTTCGCTGTTCTTCGAGAATACATGGCCTGGCACCGCGAACACTTCGCGCCCCTCTGAAAGCGCGAAATCAGCGGTCAGGAGGGCGCCGCCGGTACGGGAAGCCTCCACGACCACCACTCCGAGTGACATCCCGGCTATCAGCCTGTTCCTCGCTGGGAAGTGGTACCTGAGGGGCCTGACGCGTGGCGGGTACTCGCTCAATATGCATCCTTTTTCAGCGATATCGCTCAACAGGCCGCCGTTCGACCGTGGATAAACTACGTCCGGGCCGCACCCCAGCACCGCCGTAGTGGCGCCGCCGACCGCGAGCGCCCCCCTGTGGGCGGCCGAATCTATCCCGTAAGCGGCGCCGCTTACAACGCACACCCCCGCCCGCGCAAGCCCTCTGGCTATCCACTCTGCCGCCTCGATACCGTATTGCGTCGCCTTCCGGGAACCGACCACGGCGACGCATTCTATCCCCTGGTCAGGCGGTTTTCCGCGGTAGAAAATAGACCAGGGAGGGTCGTTTATCTCTTCCAGCAGTCCGGGGTAACCGCGCTCTCCTCTAACCAACGTCAGGATGCCGCCGGCCTCCAGGACCTCGATGTATCCCTCAGGGTTTATGTCAAGTGAGTAAGACCGCCAGAGGCCGGACCTGTCCTTAGGCGATACGGACGATGAATGTCCACCGCGAACGGCATCCCATGCGCCCTCGGGTGAACCGAACAGGGTCAAGAGCTCGCCTACCTGCCTGCGGGTGATGCCCGGTAGAGAGCACAGGGCGACAAGTTCCGCTTTCTCGTCGACAAGACAGGGTCCCAACTCGATCGGCCCCTACGAAAATGGAGATCTTTCCAGGCAACGGTACTGTATCGCTTCAGCAAGGTGCTCGACCTCGACACTCTCACTTCCGGAGAGGTCAGCGATCGTGCGCGCCACCTTGAGGGCCCGGTGGTACGAGCGAGCCGAGAGCGCCAGCCGCTCGACAGCAAGCCCGAGGAACCGCTCCCCCTCAGGAGAAAGCGCGCAGAACCGCTCTACCTGAGAATGTGACATCTCGGAGTTACAGAAGATACCGCCGCCGCATAACCTCTCCTGCTGTATTATGTGCGCCGTGACCACACGTTCGCGCACACTGTGCGAGGGTTCTCCCTTCTCACGGGCCATCAACTGGCCGCGGGTAAGCCGGGGCACCTCGACCTGTATGTCTATGCGGTCCAGCAGCGGGCCCGAAACGCGCGAGCGGTAGCGCTGGACGTCGCCGACCGAACAGCTGCATTCGCGCTCCGGGTCCCCGAGGTAACCACACGGGCAGGGATTCATCGAGGCAACGAGACTGAACCGCGCCGGATAGGTAACCGGGACCATCGACCTGATAATGGTTATCTGGCGGTCCTCCAGAGGGCCCCGGAGCGACTCGAGCGCGTTACGTGGATAGAGGGTCAACTCGTCCATATAGAGGACTCCCCCGTGTGCCAGGGACACCTCGCCGGGCCTTGGAAGCGGATAACCGCCACCGACGAGAGCGACCGCGCTCGCCGAGTTGTGCGGGGAGCGGAAGGGCCGTGTCGTGAGGAGCGACCCGCCTGGAGGCAGAAGTCCCGCTATGCTCGCGATTCGCGTCACCTCCAGCGCCTCCTCGAGCGAAAGCTGCGGTAGGATTCCAGGCATCCTCCTTGCCAGCATCGTCTTGCCGGAGCCGGGCGGGCCTACCATCAGAAGGTTGTGCCCCCCGGCCGCAGCAACCTCGAGCGCGCGCTTCGCGGGCTCCTGCCCGCGGACTTCGGAAAGGCACGGGCCGTTACGCCCGTTCTCGCAGAGAAGGCTCGAGGCGTCCGCCTTCGCCGGTGAGACCGACGCTCTGCCCTCTAGAAAGCGTATAGCCTCGCGGAGTGTCGATACACCGTAGACGTCAAGCCCTGGAACAAGCGCCGCTTCTTTCGCGTTCCCCCCGGGGACGAGAACAAAGGGAGCTTCGCCCTCCTTCGCCCCCATGGCGATCGAGAGCGCGCCGGGCACCCGTCTCACCTTCCCGTCGAGCGAGAGCTCGCCGACCGCCAGGAATGCCGGCGGCCTGGATGGCTTTAGTTGTTCGGTCGCCTCCAGGATGGCGAGCGCAAGCGGCAGGTCAAACGACGGCCCCTCTTTCTTCAGATCCGCCGGCGCGAGATTCACGTGTATGCGGCGGTTGGGAAACTCGTAAAGGGAATTCCTGATGGCGGACTTCACCCTGATGCGCGACTCCCTCACGCCGGCGTCAGGAAGGCCCACTATCTCGAACGCGGGAAGTCCGTTCGTCACGTCGACCTCGACCTCGACCTGGTGCGACTCCATCCCGACCAGGGTTGCACCGTTGACCTTTGCCAGCAATTATATCTCCAG
>JAENXM010000308.1 GCA_016649525.1 Actinomycetota bacterium | reverse complement strand
TTTTCCAGTATGAACTGGGGGATGCCGAGATAGTTCGAGACGAACTCGTGGATCTTCGCGTTGACGTCGCACCCGCCCGGGGCCGCCGACACGATCGCGTGCGGCCTGAAATCCTCACTTCCCAGGATGGACCCCAGCTCAATCGTGTTAGAAGAACACAAGTAGTCCGGAAGACCGAGGCCCATGGCCATGTCCCAGTACCTTTCACCCTGTCCCTCGAGCCCCAGTACCCCCAGCGTTGACAGGATCTCGCTCGTTATCGGGTATAAGTTGTCAAAAGCGTGGATGAGCTCGGGCGGGAAGTTGAACGGGACGATTATGACCTTCTTACCCTCCTGGCTAGCTTTGCGGGCGCCGAGCATCCAGTATGCGATCATCTTCATAAAAGCTATACTGGCCTTTCTGACCCTCGGTATAAAAATCGCCCCCATGGATTGCTGTACGTCGGCAGGCAGCAATCTCAGCACTCCCTCGAGCTCCTCTTCGCTCATGTCATCGGGCAGCCTGTCAATGATCTCCAGCATCGAGGATACCCTGTCGAAAAGCCCGACCGGCGCGTAAGTCTTCACGAGCGATCACCGACCTTCCCGCGGTCGCCGATTTTTTCGAGGAAAGCCTGCACCCTCGTTCTTATTCGTCCAAAGTCAGCCTTCGCGCCGTACTCCTTCTCGAGCTGGAGAACCGGTATGCCCCGCTTCTCAAGGTCCATTCGCAGCTGGACGTTGTCCACCCCGTGAATGTCGCAGAACTTGTTGCTCATAAGTATCACTCCGTCCACTGCAGCCCTGTCCACCGCGGAGAGGACGAAATCCCTGCGCCTCGGGAAGTCGTCGTACATCCTGGGGCAGAGGAGCTCCTTCAGGTACATGTCAGCCAGGGCAACAACCGGGTCATCGCCCTCTCTCTCCGCTTTCCAGAACGCCCGGGTGCCGTAGCAGAGCGCATCGGTCACTATCAACCCGCCCACACCCTCTATCTCGCTTATGAGGTCCACCTCGTCGGAGGCGCTCCCACAGAGCATGAGCCGCGCGCGGAAGTCGGGCGGCTGCCAGTCCCTCCGCTCGTCTATCGCGCGGTCAATCAGCTCTATAAAAACGTCGGACGGGACAACCGACGAAAAAAGGAGAATTGACAGGACCTCCGCACCGGTGAAGGACGGGTTTTCCCCTTCCCTCATGGCAAAGACCTTCCTCAGCCTCTCCCTGACATCATCCTGCTTTTCAATCGCATGCCAGAGATCATCGTTTTTTACCTCGACCCCGAAGTGCTTCTCAATCGCCTCCTTGAAGAGTCTTACCTCCACCCTGAAGTAATCGAGGGCATCCCCGGTGGTGATATGCGGGACCTTGAGGTAGTGGAAAAACGGGGAGGGATTCACGTATTGCCAGTTCTCGAACATCCCCCTCAAGTGATCGCAGCCGTTCGTCTCTATCAGTCCGTCCAGGAAGTCATAGGTGCCGTCCAGGCCCAGCTGTAGAAGCGACCTGCATAAGCTGCAGTTGAAGCGTGACAGGTATGCGTCCGCGATTTCCGTGTTCGGGTTGCCGAGAGCCGTCAGCCGGTACGGTAGAAGGCCTGCCGCCTCGATCACCTCGACCGGCGTGGCGACGCAGGCGTAACCTACAACCTTTTTGCCCTCGCCCTTCCATCCCTTCACGTAATCGTTCTCTATCACGGATACCTGCTCCGTGATCTCTCTCATCGCATCATCACTCAAACCCCACCACATCCTTAAGGCCTTTTAACGGTGCTCCTTCTAAGAATAGCTGGCAACTTACGGATTATGCGCCAGGCTCCAGACATAATCGGTTTAATAAAAGCTTTCACTATACCGCCACTTTCCGCAATGGCGTCCGTCATGCCGCTTATTAATCCGCGCATCGCGAGCTCCAGCTCATCACTATCAACTGCGGAGAGCATCCTGGACACATAATCTTTCACGGCTCCGGGTTTTGCCGCCGCCGAATCATTGAAGCGGACGATGAGGTCGTTAAGCCATCGCCCGACTTCCTCGGGGGCAAGTGACTTCCGAATTCCCGGGTCCTCTTTAACTGCCAGACCTACATCGCGGTACACTTCCCGCAGGACGGCGGCGAGT
>JAENXM010000341.1 GCA_016649525.1 Actinomycetota bacterium | reverse complement strand
CCCCAGGACGACGAGCCTTCGGGCAGGTACCAGGTCGTCTGGGCCGCGTCAACCCCTACCGATGAGTGAGCTTCCTCCGAAGGCGCTCCAGGTCCGGTCCAGGTCATCGTCCTGTCTACTGCGATGCCGAGGCTCTCCCTGCAGGTCACTTTTGTGGAGAAGTCCTGGCTTCCCAGGGTGTCCCTTGGGGATACCGTTGCCTGTGAATATGCCGGCAGGTACACTGACGGGCCACCCTGCGCGCCCGAACCCGTCATGTAGGTGATGTCACAGTTCACGCCCTGGCTGTTCGGGTTCTCTATCGATATGTACGTGTCGAACCCCCAGGCGGTTGTCCCTTCAGCAAGGTACCAGGTGGACTTCGGGCCACCGCTAAGAGCGGCGGCCGCGTTCACCCGGCCGTAGCCGAAGTAGTCGTCCCGTCCCTTGTCACCCAGATCATCGGCTGTGTTCTCCAGCCTCTGTTCGACCTGCGCGGGCGACAGGCCCGGCTCATGAGCCTTGACGAGGGCACCCACTCCCGCAGCCATCGGGCAGGCCATAGAGGTGCCGGAGAGGTAATCGTAATTATTCTGATGTTCCCCACCCATAGTCGATGTCACCGGGTAAGTGGGCATGGTGGAGTATACATCCTTGCCAGGCGCGCTTACATCCACGCTCGAGTTGTACTGCGAGAAGTCGGCCTTCTCGTCCTTGTTTGTGGTCGCCCCCACGCCGATGACGTTGTCGTAGCCAGCCGGGTAGCTGATGGAACTGGTGCCGTTGTTGCCGACGGCAGCGAAGAGCGTTATGCCCTTGTTATAGGCGTAGTTGCAGGCCTCCTGCATGGCATCGGACCTCGCCGACCCTTGTATGCTCATGCTTATCATGTTCGCTCCATGGTCCGCCGCGTAGTAGACACCGCTTGTAATGTCTTCGAGGGTCCCGCCTCCTGCAGTGTTCAGCACTTTAATCGGAAGAATCTTGGCCCCCGGGCTTGTACCCGCCACACCGACGCCGTTGTTGGACACCGCGGCGGTGATACCGGCGCAGTGGGTGCCGTGGGCGTTGTCGTCGCGGGGCTTGTCGTTGGGGTTCGTCCTGAAGTAGTAGTCGTCCCAGAGACCCTGCTGCCATCCTTGAACGGAGTTGTAGTACCAGCCGGTGCCGTCCGCGTAGACCGGGCCGTTTCCACCCGGCAGCGTCCCGTAGTTGTAGAAAAGGTTGTAGTAGTTGACAATGCCGGGGTCTATGTTGTCGGTCCAGATGATTATGTAGTAGGTCACCCCGTCCTGCAGTGTGAACGAGCTGCTGAGCTGTTTGTAGATCTCGTTGCCACTGGTGCTGACCTCGGAGGGCGATATGGTGTATTGGCCAAGTGTGGTGAACGGATCGGAAGTGGGCAGGCTTGTCCTTACCCCGACGTATATGTTTCCCGTAGGGCTTCCCACTTTCTGGGCGGCGATTCCGACGTGTGTGAGTTGCCCGCCCGTCCCCTTGATTGACTGGGCGAAGTACCAGTTCTCCCAGTTGCCGGCCGGCGCCGCCCAGTTGATCGAGGTCTGCGTGATGCCGCAGAAGTTGTACCCGTTACCAAGCAGCTTCGGTGCCTGGTCGGGGTGGGTGAAGTCGCACCCGGTGTCGATTATCGCTACAGTCACGGGATTGGAGTAACCCTGCTCGATATCCCAGGCGCTCTCCGCTTTGATGTCGGCCCCTGCGGTCCCGGTCGTGTCTTTTATGTTCTGCCCGGTGTTTCTAAAGCCCCACTGATTGCCGTAGGAAGGGTCGTTCGGCCTGTACGCTGCGTGGTAGATGTAGTT
>JAENXM010000124.1 GCA_016649525.1 Actinomycetota bacterium | reverse complement strand
GGCTTTTCCCCTATCCTCCCCGACGCCCACGGCGCGCTTCATCGGGAGGTTTCCTTTGTAACCCCTGTTGTATATCCGCCGCGCGATCTCATTGATGACCTTGTCGGCCAGCTCGTCGGCACTGAGCGTGCCCACGGTCCGGGCCTCGATCGACACCTCGACTCCTATGTCCGGGATGTATATCCGTGCCGTCTCGGTGCGGCGCGCCTTGCTCTGGAGGTCACTGTAGTTCTCACTTACAAGTTGTTTGACCCGGGTGGTGCTCTCGATGAGGGGGACCAGCACCTGTTGCGCATTCCCCGGGCCCGTAACCCTGTAGAAACCCGCACAGGTCAGGGCGCCGAAAAGAAGCATGGCCGCCATGATGCCGAAAACCCACTTGAAGTCGATGCGCCAGTGCTTCTCCTCACCACGGGCCAGTTCCCTGAACTCCTCCTCCTCTTCCAGGAGCCCTACCGCCAGCGGCATTTCCGGCGGGAACGGGAACTGTGCCGGTGGCAGCGTCGGAGGTGCCGGTGGATAGGCTCCCGGCGGCTGGACCGGCGGTATCTGGCCGGTCTGGTCCGTTGGATAAACGGCCCCGGGGGGCTGCGGAGGGTACCCGTATCCGGGAGGCGGATAAGGCGGCGGATACCACCCGTACTGCGGCCAGTAATACCCGCCTCCGTAGTAATCCGGAGGTGGAGGGTAACCTTCCGCGGGTGGTGGTGGGCCCTGTTCCGATGGTGGTTGCCCTCCCTCCGGACGCGGCGGAACTTGCCCACCCTGAGCCCGTTGTTCGCTGACGGTCGGGGGCGTAGCGGGCTCCGGGGACGCTGGCGGAGCCCCGGGCTCTGGCGCGACGCTTGGTGGGGCAACCGGAGCGGGAGCGGATGGCTTCTCTTGAGCTGGAGGAGTCTCGGGCGGCGTCAGCGGGGGATAAACCTGTCGGCCCGCGGCCTCCGGCGGGCGCCTCACCTGCTCCTCTTCAGCGAAGGCCTCGGCTTCCTCGCGGCGGCGCCTCGAGCGGCGCTTCTTCTTGCCCTTCTCTTCCACCATCGCGTTCTCCCGTGTAACTTTTAGACCGGGCTCTCAGCCCGGTTCACCGATCCCGGCCTGAGAGGCCGGGCTAAAGGTTCCTACAATAATAGTATTCACGGAAGAGGCCGGTTTTTCCTTAGTCCTTGGTTTAGACCGGGCTCTCAGCCCGGTTCACCGATCCCGGCCTGAGAGGCCGGGCTCAATAATGGTTAATAAGTCACGTTTCAAGACCTGACCCCATCCTCAGCTGACCTCTGCTCAGGGGACCAGGTTCAGTATGCCGTCCGCATGCTCGAGTATCTCCTTCTTCGAGTAAGGGAGCGGGAAGTACTCGACCTTGCACCAGCGCTCGAAGTGGTCCCTGTAGTGGGGGCTCAGGCGGTGGCCGGACTGTCCGACATCGACCACCGCGACAGACTTATCGAGGTCGCTGAAGTCTAGAATCATCCTGAGCACCGGACCGCCGTAGGCCGCGTGAGAGGTGCAGTCCGGCAGGATTGCCATCTCAGTGTTGCCGCCCATGGTTCCCCTCGAGAGCAGCTGCGACTGGCAGTCGCTAGCCGCAGGTCCCGCGTTGACCGTGTCACCCTCGCCGTCCAGGGGAACCGGACCGACGTTGAATATCTTTGTAAGCGGCCAGAAGAGACCGAGCAGGCTCTGGCACGTGAGGGAGTGAATCTCGCCCCACTTCCACGCCGACTGGTCGGACGTGTCGAACAAGCACTCGAGCTCCGAGATCCCCTCCTCGAGCGACTCCAGGATAACCTCGTCGAACGAGCCGTAGCCCGGGGGGAGCCAGAAGTCATCGGCTCTGGAGAGCAGGTTTTCCATCGCCAGGTTGAGTGTGACGGCGCTGCAAGTGTACTCCTTGAAGAGCGCGCCACCCAGCCTGTGCCGGAGGAGCTTCTCTTGGAGGTGCTTCCACGAGTAAAAGTATACGGTCATGGCGGGCGAGTCAGCGCGGGCCTGGTAATCCCACTCGCGGAAGCACTCCACCGCGAGTCGCGCGCCGGGTGATATCTCCTTTCCCTCCGCCGCCTTCACAGCCATCTCCGCGAACCGTCTCCCGGGGAAGGTGAAGACATCCGCGTGAATCTTCGGCATCTCCCCGGGCGAGAACTTCTCTTTCGCGCGCAGGAGCTCGGAGATGCGGCCGTTCCTGTAGGGCGCCTCCCAGACCTTCGTTATTAGCTCCGGGTAGCCGTCGCTCACAATCTTCGAGTTCGCGGTCGCGAGGAAACCTTCCTTTGGATTGAAGGCGCGGGGCATCTTGTCGAACGGTATAATATCCACCCACTCGCACTCCCCTCCCGAACCGCTCGCGGGAAGGGTGCCATCGCCTTTCGCTCTTACAGGAACCTTTGCCGCCGCAACATAGCCGATGTTCCCGTCGATATCGGCATACACCTGGTTCATAGCCGGCCCCACGAAGTTCTCCATGGCGGCGTTGAACTCGTCCCAGGACTTCGCACGGTTCTGCCTCAAAAAGGCCCCGAGCGAGTCGAACGCCGGGTCGTGGCTCATCCACTTCAGGGCGAGACCCTTGCTGCCCTGACGCTTTATTATCGGGCCGTGCCGGGTTACGAGCACCTTCAGCCTTTTCGGCTTTGAGAAGCGTATCTTTACTTCCTCCTCGATGACCTCCGCGTCCAGCCATTCATCCTTGTACAGGTACCGTTCCGAATCCTCGCTCTCGAAGGTCTCCGTAAAGAGGTCGATGACATCGGGGCACATGGCCGTTGCGCTCCACCCGCAGTACCCGTTGTGACCGTATGCAACAACAGGTATGCCGGGGAACGCGGCGCCTATTACGTTGTAGTCCTGCGTCATGAGGTGGCAGAGGAAGAGAACCCCGGGGGCGTTGTGCTGGATGTGAGGGTCTCCGCAGAGGATTGGCTTGCCTGTGTTGGTACGCGAGCCGTCCAGGACCCAGTTGTTCGAACCGAAAACGGAAGCGGGCTTGGCCCCGCTGAGCCATTCTCCTCCTGCGCCCTCGCTCCCGAACCCCCAGTCGATCTGCTCGCCGGGCTCGATCGGGTCAACCTTCACGCCGGGCCCTTTTACCTTTACCGGCGGGTTGTTGTACTCGGCGGTCTCCGGAAGAAGATCCAGAGCCCTCTCTAGCCCGAGCGTGCGCACCAGGTTCTCCCGCATCAGCTTGTGTGGCCAGAACGCGTCTAGGAGCCACGTGACGAAGAGGCCGTAGGTCAGGCAGTCCGCGGGCTCCCAGGGAGCGGGCCTTCCCTTGAGGAACATGAACTCGAACGGAAGCCTGATGCCCGGACGGGATAGATAGGCGTTGACCCCCTCGCAGTAGGCCTCGAGCGTGTCCTTCGACTCCTTGTCGAGTTTCATCTCGAACTGCTTTGCGGACCTGTGGAGGCCGATGGTCCGCATGAAGCGGTCCATCTCGAGGGCCATGCCTCCCACGACCTCGGAGAGCGTGCCCTTCGCGACCCGTAGCATGACATCCATCTGCACCATGCGGTCCTGCGCCACCACATAGCCGAGCGCCCTGAACCCGTCTTCGTTGCTCTTCGCGGAAATGTGGGGTATGCCGGCCCTGTCGTAGACGACCTCCACCTCATCCTCGAGGCATGGGATCTCGAGCTCTCCGCTCGTGCGCGGCATGGAAAGCCGGAGCCGCGCGATGAGATAAGCAGCGGCGGCTGCCAGTCCGGACGCCGCACCGATACCAAGGGCTTTGCCAATTTTCCGCATTTTGTCCTCCAGGGTTGTTCAGCCCCGTAATGATATCACGGCGATGCGGAGCCTCAGATGGGGTCAGGTCTTGAATTGTGAATTCATTCCACCTTTAGACCGGGCTCTCAGCCCGGTTCTCTTATCCCGGCCTAAGAGGCCGGTCTAAAGGAAGAAGCCGAGTTAAAGACCCATCACGTCCGAACCGCCGGGCCACATCCCGTGGTAGTCGAAGTACATCGGGCGCTCCGCCACGATGCCCCGGTCGCTCCATACGGATACCGATACGTCCTTGTCCGGCCCGACAGCCGTGTTAACATCCACAGTCACCCGCGTGTGCGCTGGCACCGCGACGTTTTGAGAAATCACAGAGCCGTCGCCGAGCATATAGGTGAGGGTCACGTTCGCGTTTACGACTCCCGGGTTCTCGAGCGATAACCACTCCTCGAAACCCTCACGGGTCGTGCCCTCAGCGAAGAACCAGGAGTTCTTGGGCGCAAATCCGCCCATCGCGTTGTGTCCTCCGGGCGCGAAGCCGTGGTAGTTGAAGTACATGGGGCGCTCGGCAATTATCAGTGTGTTTGCGTCAACAACGATCGACACGTCCTTCTCGGTGCCAACGATGTCGCTCACCCTTACCGTCTGCCTGCTGGTGGCTGGAAGCGATATGGTCTGATTCCGAGTTGAGCCGTCGCCGAGGATGTAAGTGATCGTCGCGCTGCCGCTCACGGAGTTCGGGTTCTGCAGGCACAGATAGGTGTCGAAGCCGCTACGCGTCGTGCCCTCCGCGAAGTACCACCTGCTCGCCCGGCTCTGACTCCCCACAACGTTGTGGCCTCCGGCCGCGTAGCCGTGATAGTCGAAGTACATCGGGCGCTCCGCTACTATTCCTGCGTCGGGGCTCTCGACCTTCATCGACACGTCTTGCTCGGGGCCGACAAAAGCATTAACATCTACCGTCGCGCGGGTCCTGGCCGCCACCGTGACCTGCTGCGTCATCGTGCTCCCGTCACCGAGCATGTAGGTGATGTCCACCGTCGTGTTGTAGTCCGAGGGGTTCTGAAGCGTCAACCACTCCTGGAAGCCGCTGCGTGTGGTCCCCTCCGCGAAGTACCATACACGGCCGGTATCGATGGACCCGACAGCGTCGTCCCCTCCCGTCAAGCCCCTGTAATCGAAGTACATCGGGCGCTCGGCGACTATGAGCTGGTCGCTCGATACCCTCGCCGATACGTCCTGGTCCGCGCCGACGAACGTGTTGACGTCCACAGTGAGCCTTGAATGGGGCGAGACCACCACAGTCTGATCCCTGTTCTCGCCGGTCCCCAGCATGTAGGTTATTGTCACATTCGCCCCCTGCTCGCCGGGGTTCTGCAGGCTTATCCATTCCTGGAATCCCGGTCGCGTCGTTCCCTCCGCGAAGAAGTAGGTGTACGCGGGAGGCGTGGGGCTCCTCTGCATCGAGTAGTAAAAAACATTCTTCCCCGATTCAGTTCCTCTGAGCCGCGCGGTCACCCGCTCGTTAGCGTCCACATAGATGACCGAAGCTCCGCTCAAGTCAATCTGCAGGACCTGCTCCGGGTCCCCCCACGAGCCAGCCCTGCTCTCCGTGTAGTACTTCTTGAAATCGTAGTAAGTGGCAGTACCGGTGTTATACCTGGCCGTCTCGAAAATCAGCCGCTGCTCGCCCGACTGCGCCAGGCTGAAGTCGTAGTAGTTATAGTTATTGAAGTACCCGCCCATAACTGAATACTCAACGTGCATTATT
>JAENXM010000099.1 GCA_016649525.1 Actinomycetota bacterium | reverse complement strand
TCGGCAAGAAGGAGTGGTTCAGGGCGGGCGACCGCATAGAGGTCGAGAATGCGGGAACCCTTTTCGGTGACATCTCGTACTCGGTTGCGTCCGAAAAGGATAAGATCGCCTTTTCGCTCGATGCCGAGTTCCGAAACCCTCCGAAGTCCATCGAGCTGAACGTCCCATTCCCGGTCGTGTCGTGCCAGATAGACGGCAGGAAGGCAAAAGCCCCAGCTGAGGGTGGCGCCGTGCTCGTTTCACCCAAAGCGAAGAAAGTAGCACTGGGTATAAGGAGAGACTAGAGGGGTATCAAGGCCACCGACTATGCCGTTATGCGGCACTGTGCTATCATTTCTTGCCGTTGGTGCACAGGAAAGGAAAACAGATTGTCGAACGTATGCGATATATGCGGGAAGAAGCCGGGCTTCGGCTTTAACGTGAGCCACTCGCACAAGAAGACGAAGCGGCGCTGGACGCCGAACGTACATAAGATGAGGATCGTGGTGGACGGCAGACCGCGCACGGCGCGCGTATGCTCGAAGTGCCTGAAGGCGGGCAAGGTACAGAAAGCTTAAACCCGGGGCAGCTCACCTTCCGTGTAAACAACCCCTGAATCGATATCGAATATCTTTATCTTCTCATCCTCCAGCAATCCCACGGTGGGGACCTGGCGCTCCTGCTTGGGAAGCGAGCAGCTTCCGGGGTTGACGATCGTGACACCGTCGATCAGGAGTATCCCCGGCTCGTGGGTGTGGCCGCGTAGTACCAAGTGGACCTTCGCGCGGGAGGCCAGCTTCGTGAGCTCCTGTTCGCTGTGCTTGTGACCGTGACACACGAGTATCCTCGTCCCCTCAACGCTCGCGAAGGCGAAATCCGAGAGAATGTGATTGTCGAGCGCGAGCTGGTCGACCTCCGAGTCGCAGTTTCCTCTTGCGTGCATGCACGGGATAGGAAAAGCGTTCAGCACGTCAGCTAGACGCCTGGGTTCATAGGTCGGGAGTATCGGATTGAAAACACCGTGGTAGAGCACGTCACCCGCGTGCAGCACGAGGTCGAGGTCCCCCAGCACTCCAAGGGCCTTCTCCCACGCCGCGGGGTCACCGTGCGTGTCGCTTATCAGCCCTGTTCTCACTCCTTCCCCCTTCGCTTTTCTCCCTTCAGACCGCGGCGGGCCGCCCAAGGGTCCGCGCAGGGTACGCCGGCCCCTGGCGAAACCGGCCTTTCCAAAGCTGTTCGCACAAAGTTCCTGCCCCTGATTACCGCGCCTCCCAGGTCCCTGCCGAGCGCAAGAGACGCGGTTATCGCCGCTGAAAGGACGCAGCCGGTCCCGTGCACCCGGTCGCCCTCTATCCACGGAGATGTCATTACCCTGTAACCGTGGCCGTCGAAGAACACGTCGGCAGCCACCTGCCGACCCCGCTCCTCGACCCTGGCGCCGGTTACAAGGACTGCCCCCGCGCCCATCTTCGTGATGAACAATGCGGCCGCCTTCATATCGTTCACGTCGAAGACATCGAAGCCGCAGATGAGAGACGTCTCATCGAGGTTAGGCACGACCAGTGCCGCAAGTGGAAGGAGGCGCTCGACCAGCGCCTCGAAGCCCTCCTCTTCAAGAAGCGGTCTCCTGTCGCCGCTGGCAGCCACGGGGTCGACCACCAGTCTCGCCAGGGTGTGCTTCCTGTAAAGGCGGGCCACCTCGATGATGGTATCCGCTTTTCCGAGCACACCGGTCTTTAACGCATCCGGCTTCCTGTCCCGGAGCAGCGTCTCCAGCTGCCTTTCGACGACATCAGGGGGGAGGTCATGCCGTCCGAGCAGACCCCTCGTGCTCTGGTACGTCAGCGAGCACGCGACCGCCATCGGGTATACACTAAACGCGTTAAACGTCCTTACATCGGCGATTATCCCCGCACCGCCTGACGGGTCGAGCCCGGCGATCGTGAGCGCCACCCTCGGCGAGTAACTATTCGTGCCCACGCTTCTGCCGCGACTTTGCTTAGGCGAAGTGATCGTACCCAACTCCCTCAAGATTCAGCAGCTCGCCACTTTCCTTGACCAGGAATCGTCCTTCACCAGCCGACCTCGTTACACCAAGGCGGCACCCCTGGATCCCGTGGTCCACCAGGCACCTGACGGCCTCGTCGAACCGCCCGGGCGGCGCGGTGAAGAGGAGTTCGTAGTCCTCGCCTCCAGACAGTGCCCAATTCAAAGGGTCCTCGCCGACTTCTCCCGCAAGCGCCCTTAAATCATCTTCGAGCGGCACCAGTCGCTCCTCTATCTCGCAGCCGAGTCGGCTCTCATCGCATATATGGCGGAGGTCGGCGGCCAAGCCGTCGCTCACGTCCTCCATGGCGGTAGCCCCGCAGGACGCCAGCAGGGCGCCGGCTTTCACCCTTGGCCTCGGGCGGAGGTGCGCCTCGACAACACGCGGGTACCTTGCCCTCAGTTCGTCACTTTTCCGCTGCAGTATGTAGAGCCCCGCAGTTGATTCCCCGGCGCTCCCGGTAATGCCTATGATGTCTCCCTCCTTCGCGCCCGAGCGCAGGACCGGCCCGCCCGGTGGAGGTGTGCCGGCAATCGTCACTGTAAGAGCAAGACCTTTCGGGGAGCGGCAGACGTCGCCTCCGATGAGGGCGCAGTTGCAGGAGGAGAGCATCTCCAGGACGCCGCCTATCAGGGAACGGACCTCCCCCTCATCGGGGGGGCCGGAGAAGGCAAGAGACAGAAGCGCGCAGGAGGGCTCGCCGCCCATCGCTGCTATGTCGCTCACCCCCGCGGCCATCGCCTTCCAGCCGACATCAGAGATGTGGAAGGGCGGTACATTGAAGTGAACTCCTTCAAAGATGGAATCAGTGGTGAGAAGGACCAGTCCGCCCGTGAAGTGAAAAGCCGCGGCGTCATCGCCGATAGGGACCTCCGCCCCTGGCACGTAGTCTGGAGACATATCCCTTATTAACGCTATGATCTCAGTCTCGCTCAGCAACGCCCCTGCCCGGAATCGAGGTAATTCGAGATGAACTTCATGGCACAGAACTCGCCGCACATGGTACAGCCCTTGTTATCGGAAACACCGCACTCCTCGAGCACACCGCCCGCGCGCCTGGAATCGAGCGCCAGCTCGACCTGCTTCTCCCACTTGAGCGACTTGCGCGCCCTGGACATCTCGTTGTCCCACTCCATAAAGTAGTCGGGGTTTTTCGCCAGGTCTGCAGCGTGCGCCGCTATGCGCGTCACCATAACGCCCTCCCTGACATCCTCGACCTCCGGAAGCCCCAGGTGCTCTCGCGGTGTCACATAGCAGAGGAAATCGGCTCCCGCCGAGGCGGCGATAGCGCCACCTATCCCGGCGACGATGTGGTCGTAACCCGGCGCGACGTCCGTCACGATCGGACCGAGCACGTAGAAAGCGGCTCCCCTGCATATCTCCTTGGCGAGCTTCACGTTCTCGGTGACCTGGTCTATCGGTATGTGCCCTGGCCCCTCGACCATCGCCTGGACACCCGCCTCCCTGCAGCGCGACACGAGCTCGCCAAGGGTGATGAGCTCCTGTATCTGTGCGCTGTCCGTGGCATCCTTCACCGCGCCGGGGCGGAACCCGTCCCCCAGGCTCAGGGTCAGGTCGTAGCGGCGTGCGATCTCGATCAGCCTGTCGAAGTCCTCGTAGAGAGGGTTCTCCCTCTCGTTGTAGATTATCCAGCCGGAGAGGAACGCGCCGCCGCGGCTCACTATGTCGGCGAGCCTGCCGGTCGCCTCCAGACACGAGAGCGAGCGGGTGGTCACGCCGCAGTGGACGGTGACAAAATCGACGCCGTCGGCCGCGTGGCGCTCTATCGCCTCGAACATGTCGTCTGCTTTCATCTGGACTATGCTCCCGTACTTCGCCTGTGACTCTATCGCGGCCTGGTATATCGGCACCGTTCCTATCGGGACCGCGGACTCGGCAACTATGCGCTTCCTGACCGCGTCTATGTCACCCCCGGTGGAAAGGTCCATGACCGTATCGGCGCCCGCCTCGACGGCCGCGTCGAGCTTGGCCAGCTCGAACGAGAGGTCGGCCTTGTCGGCTGAAGTACCGATGTTCGCGTTCACCTTGGTGCGCAGACCCTTTCCCACGGCACACGGGCGCTCGAGCTCTCTCATCGAATTGAGTGTGAAGACGGCTGTGCCGGAAACGACCTCAGCCGCAATGCTCTCCACATCCAGCGGCTCATCCTTCGCCGCTCTCTCGAGCGCCTCGGGTATCTTCCCCTCTTTCAACCTCTCAATGAGTGTCTTGTTGCCACCCACTTGAATCCCTCCGGATCTCTATTCAGTCGCCGGTTCAACCGGCACATCCTCGATGCTCTTCAACAACTCACGCGCTGCCTCATCCATGTCGGATGCCGCGGATACCGCGGATACTACAGCGATTCCCACTGCTCCGGCGGCCAGCGCTGATGCGGCATTCCCCGCGTCTATACCACCTACGGCGATGACGGGCACTGTGAACTCACGGCAATGGGATGCAAGCCCCTCCGGTCCGATTGGCTCTCCGGCGTCTTCCTTGGAAGGAGTCCTGAAGACAGGACCGATCCCCAGATAATCGGCGCTCTCTTTCACAGCACGCCGCGCGTCCTCTATCCCCTCCGGGGAGTAGCCGATTATCGCGTCGGGCCCGAGCACCCTGCGCGCATCAGCAACCTCGAGGTCATACACGCCGAGGTGCACGCCGTCGCAGCCAACGACGGCCGCCACGTCAACCCTGTCGTTTATGAAAAGAAGCGCCCCGACATTCCCGCATGCATCTTTGATCCTCCTCGCAATCTCGGCGAAATCACGGTCAGCCATATCCTTATCGCGGAGCTGAACAGCCCGGCACCCGGCTTTAAGAGCCGCAATAGCAACGTCCTCGTGCGTCCTCCCGGGAGCGCCTCCCCCGGACATTATGACTATAAACTTCGCCAGCTGTACCCAGTCAGGCCGCCTGGACATTGCTGCCTCAACTCCTGGTCTGCACCATCTCTGCCGCTACTTCCGCGGCCTTCTTCCCAGATAAGAACATCCCCCCGAAGATCGCGCCCATACGGGGCGAGCCAAAGACCGCGTTCGTCGCCATGCCGGCTACGAGCAGCCCCGGGTACACCTCCCTGGTGTTGTCGATTATCTCCTTCTCCCCGACCTCGGACCACATCGGCTTCTCGCCGACCACGCTGCCGGTCGTGCTCATAAGGCGGCATCCCGGAATCTTCCGCTCGACCGTCCGCACGACATCGCATTCGTGGCCCGTAGCATCCATGACCGCCTTTGCCTCGACGGCAAGCGGATCGACGTGCATCTGCGCGAGCTCCACCGCCCTCCAGTTGAGGACAACCCCGGTCACCCTGTCATCCTCCCGTATCATCACATCCTCTACCGAGACCCCGACCCATACGCGCGCACCCGCGTCAAGCGCCGCGGCGGTGCACTTGGAGACGGTCTCGACGGAGTCACCCACGTAGTAGCCCTCGTGGAAAGGCTCGAGCCGCACCCCGAAGCCGCGCACTATATCAACGGCTTCCTCCTGGATGATTATGCGGGGGAAGAGCATCCCGCCTCCCCACATGCCTCCGCCCACGTGCAGGTTACGCTCGAAGATGGCGACCTTGAACCCCTCGCGGGCCAGGAAATAGGCGGCCGTCATCCCCGCGGGGCCACCGCCTGCTATAGCGACATCGAGTGACAGACACTCGAGAAAATCGCGGCTGAACCCCTCCAGTATCCCCCTTGTCACTTCTATCTCTGAAAGCGGCATCCCATACCTCCTCGGCGTATCGACTAAAAAAACCGAGCCACCGTTTGGCTCGGCCATATCGTCAACCTATGACTCTCCCTACGCTAGCATTACCTATTTCAGGTTCCTCCGGTCGACGGGTCACGCCCGCCCTCTCAGCCCGCAACACGGACTCCCGTG
Source organism: Actinomycetota bacterium (assembly GCA_016649525.1). Taxonomy (GTDB): domain Bacteria; phylum Actinomycetota; class Geothermincolia; order Fen-727; family Anoxymicrobiaceae; genus JAENXM01. Next base: position 532 of record JAENXM010000099.1, on the reverse strand, counting down.
GCTCAGGCGATATTCTGTTTTCACGTTTAAGTATATATAACAGACAGGCAGGAGGCAACGGGATGCGCTGGTCCACTACATCGTGAACACTTTGTCCCCATGCTTGCTCTCATCCCTTCATGACTCGCAGAACTCCACCGGTGTCAGGTAACTAAGGCTTTGGTGTGGCCTGAAGTGATTGTATGACTCGTTCCCCTCATCGGCTACCCGGTTGAGCTCTTCCACGGCGTAACCATCCCTGTAGTCCCACAGCTCGTACTTGGTCGTCTGGATCTTACGCTCCACACGTGCGTTCTCCTTCGGGCAGTTGGGGTGGGTGAAGTAGTGCTCTATTCCCACCTCCTCGCAGGCCTTATCGAAGCGCTTCAGGTATTCGCTCCCGTTGTCCGTCTGGATACCCATTATTGGGAAGGGCATGAACTCCGTAAGCTCGGAGAGAAACTTCTCCCCGCAGCCGGAGGAGACACTCCCGTAGATGCGTATGAAGCTCAAGCGGGTGAAAGAGTCCACCGCCGTGAACTGGTAGCAGCGG
>JAENXM010000296.1 GCA_016649525.1 Actinomycetota bacterium | reverse complement strand
GAGCGCTGGCTAACAGCCGCTGGGACCGGCAGCTCGAGTACGGCGAGGAGCTGGATCTGGGGACCAGGGACTACGAACTGGTGCAGGTAGGGGACTAAGGCTCGGCTGCAGCCGCACCCGGCGAACGCTGCGATTGACACAAGTTATGATATTCTGCCGCGGGGGTAATTTAAAATGACGACGGTTATAGCGATCCTGATGGCGGTCATCGGCACGATATGTTTCAACTACGGCGTCTACCTGCAGAAGGTAGAAGTAGTCAAGCTGCCGAAGATCAAGCTCAAGCTCAAGTGGTCGGTCCTGAAGGCTTTCCTCACCAGCAAGCCGTGGCTTCTCGCCTTAGGCGTCTCGGTAGTAGGCGCCGGCTTCTACCTCGTTGCGATCGGCATGGCTCCGGTGTCAATCATTCAGCCGATCGTAGGCTCCGGGGTCGCACTTCTCGCGTACCTGGCAATAAAGAACCTCGGGGAGAAACCGCGCAGGCAGGACCTCGTCGCAATCGGGATGAGCATCCTCGGTGTGATACTTATCGGTCTGAGCTGCCTCGAAGGGGTTCCCAAAGAGGCACCGCCGTACAAGCCAGGAGTCCTATGGATATTCGCAGGCATAGTAGTGTTCTTCGCGGTAGTCATACCGCTCCTGATGCGGGGCGGCTCCGGCAACCGCGAGGCGGCCGGCCTGGGGATATGCGTGGGGCTCCTCTACGGGATAAACGCGGTATTCGTGCGCCTCATGGTCGTCGACTGGGGGCACCGCTGGCAGGCTAGCGGCATTCTTGTCATCTTCTTGAGCGTATACGTGCTTTGTTGGGCTGCCACCTTCTTCCCGGCGTTCATCATACTCCAGGCAGCGCTGCAGAGGGGGCTGGCGATCGTAGTGATGCCTATCGTTGGCGGCCTCAGCCAGGTTATTCCTATCCTGGGAGGGGTGATCGCCCTGGGTGAGAAATTCCCGAAGAACCCCGCGTTGATCGCTCTGAGGATAGTCGCATTCTGCATGATAGTCGTCGCGACGGTCATACTGTCGCGCAGGGCGGAAGAGGAACTGGAGGAAACGCCCGGCACCGCGGAGGCGGATGCGGCGCATCTAGCCCCTGAAGAAGCTTCACCATAAGGGATTAATCTTTAGCCCGGCCTCTTAGGCCGGGATTCCGCGGGCCTTTAGCCCGACCTCTTAGGCCGGGATTCCGCGGGCCTGAGAGACCCGCCTAAAAACCCTGGGGCTCAGCGACGTAGGATTCCGCGGGCCTGAGAGACCCGCCTAAAAACCCTGGGGCTCAGCGACGTAGGTGTCGGACCGCTCTTTGCCGATATCCTCGCCCCAGTTCGAGCCGAACGCCACCTTTGTCAGGTCGCGGTTGGAGGCTGCATGGGGCTCCTCGAAATATTTCCGCTCCTCCGCGTGGTCGTGCGCGATCCTCTTGACAGTACCGGAGCCGTCGAGCGCAAGCGCGAACACCTCGTTCTCGAAAGGATCCCAGTCACCCTCCGGGTCGCCGCGCTCGGGGCCGCCCCCCTCCTCGTCCCACTCGTGGAAGGTGGAGACGACGACCCACCCGGGACGTTCGTAGCAGCGCCCCGATATGTGGAGGCCGAAGTACCAGTCGACCTTGAGCAGGGGCTTCGCTTCGCATTCGGGTATCCAGTACCCGATTATGTAGGCGGCGTCCTCGAAGTCGGGGTCGTTCACCCCCGACATCACGAAGACCTGATGGCCCTCGGCGTCGTACGCGAAATCGCCGTGGTGGCACCCTTTCGTCACCCGCCCTATGCGGTTCCATTCGAGGTCGTACAGTTCCCCTCCGTGGTACTCGTCACCACCCACCTCGCCCCAGAGTATCATCGCGTAATCGCCGTTCGGTGTGACGGATACCCAGTCGATCCCGTCCGGCGCCTTGCTGACGTCCTTCTTTGGGCCGACCCTGTCCTCGTTTATGTAGTAGATGAAGACATCCCGGGGCGTCCCCTCGGACCCGCCGTGTCCGGCAATCGCTATCTTGCTACCGTCAACCGACAGGTTCCCCTCGCCGGTAGCGCTGACGGCCACGTACTCCTTCCAGGTGCGGAGCACTTCACCCCGGCCCTTCTTCAGCGAGTACTCGAGGAAGCTGTTGCCATCGAAGTAGTAGAAGGAATCCGGGTCGGTCGGGTGCCAGCGCGGCTCCGGCGCGCTTTCCAGGTTCTCGCCGTTCCTGTCCTTCACGAACCCCAGTCGCTCGTAGGTCCTGCCGTCCAGTATCATCCACTCGGACTTGGAGTTGCGCAGAAGCATCCTCGAGCCGTCGCAGTTCCATG